>DRTC01000575.1 GCA_011372345.1 Candidatus Cloacimonadota bacterium | reverse complement strand
TTTCATTAACCACCAACTTAAGTTGGTGGTTAATAAGAAGATAGAGGTCATTAACCGATTCATCAGTTTCCAAATTTCGGGCAAAATTTCATACATATTCCAAATTATTGCCTTTTTAGAGTGAACTCAAACTTTTTAAAAAAACTTCCGAAGTTTTGATACTTCGGAAGTTTGATCGCTTAATCCAAGGGGCTGAAAAGATCTTTTCCAACTCCGCATTCGGGACAAACCCAATCTTCCGGCAGATCTTCAAAAGCAACATTGTCATTTGTCATCGGATCATAAATGTATCCGCAGGCATCACATACATATTTTTTCATTTTTCCTCCGAGCTTTTTGCCACTGACTTTCACTGACTGAACACAGATTATTTTTTTGACAGGATTAACGAGATATACAGGATTTTTTATGATTCAATCCGGTGAATCCTGTTATCTTGTCTTTTTTTGTCATAGAAAAGTCAGTGCAAGTCTCGTGGCTGTTTTAATAATTTTCCTTCCAAAGTTCAAAATAAGATTGCGGATGTTTGCATACAGGGCAGATTTTTGGAGCTTCTTCTGCTTCGTGAATGTATCCGCAATTTCGACATTTCCAATAAACCTTTCCATTTAATTTGAAGACTTTTCCTGCTTCAATATTTGCTAGTAGTTTTTTATATCTTTCTTCATGCTTTTTCTCTACTTTAGCTATTCCTTCGAACATGGCAGCAATATCATTGAATCCCTCTTCTCGAGCTTCTTCTGCCATGGTCGGATACATTTCGGTCCATTCGTAGTTTTCACCACCAGCAGCAGCTTTCAGGTTTTCGATCGTATTACCGATCCCATTCAAAGCTTTAAAATGCAATTTAGCATGTTCTTTTTCATTTTCAGCAGTTTCCATAAAGAAAGCTGAAATCTGTTCATAACCTTCTTTTTTTGCTACTTTTGCAAAATAAGTGTATTTATTTCTTGCTTGTGATTCACCTGCAAAAGCATCCCATAAGTTTTTCTCTGTTTTTGTGCCTTTTAATTCCGGCATGATTTTTCCTCCTATTTTTTTACGCTTTTCCGAAGCTTTCCGTTAAGAAATTCTTTCAAGTAAGATTCGGAAAGTTATCAATATCAATCTTTATTAATCTTCAAGCCAACCTTTTGAATCCTCAAAAGCAAAAAGAATTGGAAGAAAGACTTCGGTATGTTCCTATTTTGGTTCCCAATAACATTTTTTGGGAGATACGATCAGTTCTTCTTTTTTAAGAACTTTCATCACTTTATCGACTTCTTTCTTATCCAAACCGCTTAATTCAACGATCTCTCCACCTTTTAAAGATTTTCCTGCTTCTTGCATCGCATCTAAAATTACTTGTTTACTGTCTGCTATTTTTCCTCCTTGCCCCGGCTTATTTGATTTATTAATTCCAAGAAGCACTTAAAGTGATTTTCCTTTCGGTATAACTTGGTGTTTTTCAGTGTTTAATTTTTTCAGAATCTCGCATCCATTTTGAATTCTGAAACATCGAGCCAGAATCCGGAATTCGTAACCGAATCATATTCTGCCTGTAAAAGATCATAATGGAATTTTTCTTCTTCTCTTATTTTGCCGACTATTTCTTTTGTCTGTGTATCTTCAAGCTGTTTTATGATATCTGAGAAAAATACAATAGCCTTTCTTTCCAGTTCCATTCCGACTTTGATGGCTTCCAATTCGGAAGAACGATCTCCTTTCTCTAAATTGTGAAGAAGATCTTTTATTACCGGTGCCATTCCCTTGGAATTTTCTTCTTTTACTAATCTGTCCCAATCTTCACTGCCAACAATCGGACTAAAGATCTCTTTAAAATCACTTAAATGGCGGAGTTCGTCATTTGCTAATTTTTCAAACATCTTTTTTCCGAGTTTACTGCGAGTCATTTCTGCTGCTTTCCGGAAAAAACTTCTTCCATTGATCTCTAACTTGATAGCCTCTTTAGCAATCTCCAGCTTGTTTGATATATTCATATCCTCTCCTTGTTTTATTTAACATGAACATTTCCGAAGATCCAATCTCTGTTTGAGCTTTTGACCATTCGGAAAGTTCTATAATTTTAGCTTTTCCAGAGACCGTGTAAATTACACCATTCTCTAACTTCGATAATATCATCTTTTTTCACAGGAAATTCTGCTTGTGGTTTACTTCCCGGTTTCAGTTCTTTCCTGTAAACTTTGCACCCGGTCAGGACTTCGATAAATTTGATGTAATGGTTTTCCAGCATCGGATGTTCCTGGTTTTGACCGATTTTGATCAGAACACCATTTTCTGTTTCTTCGATATAAGGAACATGTTTTTCCGTAGAAGCATCTTCGGTTTTTGCTTCTAACTTAACCATTGGAACTCCACAGCAAACTAAAGCCGGAGCTCCTTCATTCATGATTTCAACGACATTACCACATTTTTCGCAGTAATAGATCTCTCTTAATTTTGTCATAATGACCTCCTTTTTTGTACCACCATCGTTCCGATGGTTTTCACTTCGAAATAATGAGATTATTTTTTATAGTTTAACAATTTTTCAATTCCCATCGGGACGATGGGGCTACAAACTTTCCAAAGCTTTTTCATAATCCGGTTCCTGAACAATTTCAGGAACAAGTTCCGTATAGATAACTTTCAAATTTTCATCCAAAACTATTACCGCTCTTGCCAGAAGACCTGCTAACGGACCATTTATGATCCTCAAACCATAATCTTCTCCAAAATCGAGATTTCTTAATTCACTCAACGAAATCACATCTTTCAGATCCTCGGCTTCACAAAACCTGTTATGGGCAAAAGGAAGATCGCGGGAAATGCAGAGAACAACAGTATTTTCCAATTTAGATGCTTCTTCGTTGAATCTGCGAACGGAATTTGCACAAACAGAGGTATCCAAACTCGGAAAAATATTCATCACAATTTTTTTCCCTTTGAAATCTTTTAATCCTACATCGGAAAGATCTGTTTTTGTTAAAACAAAATCTTTTGCTGGCGAACCAATTTCAGGAATATTTCCCGAAGTATTGATCTCGTTTCCTTTTAAAGTAATTTTCGACATTTTATTTTTCTCCTCTTAATTAACAGCGAACAAAAACTAACAAGAATGAATAATTCGTATCACAATCAATCTTGATTGTGCTCTCTCAAACAGGATTGTTTGAGTTACATGGTTAGTTTTGTAAGCTGATCCAATAGTTTTTCTTTTTTTTTTGTTAATGTTTTTTCATCAGGAATGTATTGAATTCTGATCTGTTCCAAAATATCAAATCCACATTGTTTGAGTTCATTTTCAATAATACCGACACTTTGTCCGCCCCAACCATACGAACCGAATGCCAGTCCGATCCTGCTTTTCGGAGCAAGTCCTTTCAAATAAGTCAGAAATGCCGAAACTGTCGGCAGGATATTGTTATTCAAAGTAGGAGAGCCGATACAGATATATTTTGCTGTTAAAATTTCTGTCATAATATCGGAAATATGGTTTACCTGTAAATTGAACATTTTTGTATGAACATCCTTTTCCTCAAAAGCTTCCTGGATCGTGTGGGCGATCTTTTCCGTTGATTTCCACATAGTATCATAAATGATCAAAGCCTTGTTCTCAACTTCATTAGCAGACCATTTTTTATATTCCTTAATAATATCAGAAATTCTGGATTGCCAGATCAAACCGTGACTCGGACAAATCGTTTCTATATCCAGTGTTCCCACAACTTCCAATGCTTTTTGGACCTGTCTACCGTAGGGAAGAACAATATTTGCATAATATTTCTCTGCTTCGTGCATCAAAATATTGAAGGGAAATTCATCGTCGAAGCGTTCCGAAGATGCAATATGCTGTCCAAAAGCATCATTGGAAAAAAGAACTTTTACTTCGGGACAGTAGGAAACCATATTATCCGGCCAATGAACCATCGGTGTCTGTACAAAATGCAGACTTCTTCTGCCTAATTCTAATATGTCACCGGATTTAACGGTTTGGAAATTCCAATCCTGTTTGAAATGTTTTTGCAGACCTTCCACACCTTTTGGAGAAGCAATTACTTTTGCATTCGGACACAATTTTTTCATTTCAGGAAGCGAACCCGAATGATCCATCTCGATATGATTCTGGATGATGTAATCGATTTTAGCAGGATCGACAATCGCAGAGATTCGTTTGAGCAATTCTTCAAAAAGATAATATTTCACATTGTCAATAAGAGTTACTTTTTCATCGAATATTAAATATGAATTGTAGGTCGAACCTCTTTGGGTTAGATATCCGTGAAAATTACGCAGATCCCAATCGATTCCTCCAACCCAGTAAATACCTTCTTTGATCTTAATCGGTTTCACTAAATCCTCCTTTTTTTAGCAACGAACAAAACTAACAAAACGAACAATTAAACACTTCATTTCATTTTTTTTTCTGACAAACCGGACAATAATATGTCGAGCGTCCAACCTGTTTAATTCTCTTTATTTGATGTCCTTGAGGACATTCTTTTTTTTGATAAACATTTAAGAATTTTTGAAATTCTCCGGTCTTATCTTCCACACTTCTATAATCGGAAATTGTTGTTCCATTATATTTAATTGCTTCCTTAAGAACTTTTTTTGTTTCTTTTACGATCAAATTTAATTTTCTTATAGATAATTCATTCCCTTTCTTCTGTGGAGAAATTTTTGCTCGATAGAGAATCTCACATACATAAATATTTCCTAATCCGGCAACAATACTCTGATTCAGGAGAAGATTTTTTATAGAGCTTCTCCGATTTCTAAATCTTTTTCTTAAATATTCAGCAGTAAAATCATCAGAAAGCGGCTCTAAACCCAATTTTTCTAAACTTTCAATTCTATTTTTAATATCATATATTTGAATTTTCCCAAAGGCTCTCACATCATCAAAGATCAGTTTTGTCTTATCATCAAAAATGAAATACGCTCTTTCGTGAGTGGATTTCTTATCTAAATTTTTCTCAAAAATCATTTTGCCTGTCATCCGCAAATGAATAACGAATTTATATCCATTTGAAGTATGAAATATAATGTATTTTCCTCTCCTTGAAATGGCTGATATCGAACCGAATTCACAAGTTGGAACACGAATAAAATTCCGGATAGTTCCTTTTCTTTCCTCAAAAAGAGAAACTATTTTTTTGTTAAGAATCTTCTTCTTCAAACCTGCTACGATCGTTTGCACTTCAGGAAGCTCTGGCATTTTATCTCTCTTTCTTTCTGCAATTCTTACAGATTCCTTTCAGATTTACATGATGTTCAAGAACTTTATGACCGTCCACATCTTTATTTTTTAGACATTCATAAGATGCTGATATATCAAATATTTTCCCGCAATTCACACATTTAAAATGAATATGCGGTTCAGTATTATATTCGTATCTGACTTCATTTTCAAATAATGATAATTCCGCTAAAATCCCTTTTTCAACAAATGTTTTGAGGGTATTATAAACCGTAGTTTTGGATAAGGTTGGAATTTCATCTATCAAAGCTTTGTAGATCATATCTGCAGTCGGATGAGTTTTATAATTATGAAGATATTCCAGGATCTTGATTCGCTGTAAAGAAGGAGCAATTTTGTGCTCTTTTAAAATCTCAATAAAATTAATCATTATTCCCTCTTTGTTACAATAACATTAATGTAACGATTACAAAGTAATAATAATTTTATAAAAAGCAAATCTTTTTTTATTTTTTTAAAAATAGAAACCGAGATGAAATTACTCCATCTTAATTTTTTGAAAATTCATTTGATTTCGGAAATCCCTTTTCTCTCCTCAATTGAAAATTATGATTAGATATCGTTTTATACAATTCAAAATTAAATCCCCAAAACAGCCAATCTCCAAATCAACAAATGTATTTATTGAGTTTCTTTCCAAAGTTCATAATTCGGTAAAAGACCGTGAGCATCAGTCATATCATCTTTAACATTCGTTTCTTTTATTGTTTCAATATCTTATATCATTTCTAAATACAAATATGAAAAAGGGAGAAACAGTTAAAACTATTTATTGCTGTTTCTTATGTTATCCACAAATACAAAACTCAAAAAAAAATATCATATTCTTGACGAAAAAAGCATCTAAAATTTTTTCGACCACAGAACGAGATTGTTCGAGAATTGGAGGGGAAATTGAAAGCTGATGAAAAAAAGAAAATCATCACCCAGGTTGCTCAAAAAATATTTTCCAGATACGGTTTAATAAAAACAACTGTCGATGAAATTGCCAAAGCAGCAAGAATGGGAAAAGCTTCTCTGTATCATTATTTTAAGAGCAAAGAAGAGATATTTAAAGAAGTCGTCGAGCAGGAAAACAGATTTCTGAAAGAAAAGATCAGGGAAGCGATCATCAATGAAGATACTCCTCAAAAGAAAATGAAAATTTACATTTTAAAGAAAATGGAGCATCTCAAAGAACTCGCTAATATTCACAGTGCGCTTGAAGATGATTACCTGGAACATTACGCTTTCATTGAAAAAATACGGGAAAAGAACAGCCGGGAAGAACTGTTTACAATCCGGGAAATTTTACAGGACGGAGAAGATAAAGGAATTTTTGAAATAAACGATATTGAATTGACAGCGTTTGCAATTGCTTCTGCTTTAAAAGGTTTGGAATATCCGTGGTCGATAAATATTTCTTTTCCTGAAATCGAATCAAATGTCGATAAATTATTGGAAATACTTTTCAATGGAATCGTGAAGAAGTGATATATTTTTTAATCTGAAACTCGAACAAAAAACCTATATGGTCGTATATTGAAGGAAGGAAAAATGAACATTATCATAAAAGAAGTTCAAAATAAAAAAGACCTGAAAAAATTCATCTCGTTTCCAAATCAACTTTATAAAAGAAATAAATACCGGATTCCTCCTTTAAGAAATGATGAATTTAATATCCTCGATAAAGAGAAAAATCCAGCCTTTGATTTCTGCGATGTTAAGTTATGGCTCGCTTATAAAAATGAAAAAGTTTCGGGAAGAATTGCCGGAATCATAAATTACCGCTACCTCGAAAAGTGGAAAAATAAATATGCCCGTTTTGGTTGGATAGATTTTATCGATGATGAAAATGTATCAAAATCTCTGCTCGAAACAGTAGAAAATTGGGCGAAAGAAAATGGAATGGAAGCAGTTCACGGACCTCTCGGTTTCACAGACCTCGATCCTGAAGGAATGCTGATCCAGGGATTCGAAGAACTGGGAACAATTGCGACGATCTATAATTATCCCTATTATTCCAAACATCTTGAAAAAAGCGGATATGTAAAGGATATCGATTGGATTGAATTTGAAGTAAAAGTGCCGGATAAAATTCCTGAAAAAATCGAAAGAATCGCCAATATCGTTGAGAAAAAATATAAATTAACAACATTAAAAACTAAAAGTTCAAAAGATCTGAAACCTTATGCTAAAGAAATTTTCAAAGTTCTAAACAATGCCTTTGAACCTCTTTACGGTGTTGTGCCTTTAACGGAAAAACAGGTCGAAAAATATATCGGACATTATATGGGAATCATTCCGCATAAATTCATCTCTCTTATCCTCGATGAATCCGGCAAAATTGCTGCTTTCGGAATTACCATGCCGTCTTTATCCAAAGCTTTTCAAAAAGCAAAGGGAAGACTGTTGCCTTTTGGTTTCCTTCATATCCTGAAAGCATTAAAAAAGAATGATTCCGTAGATTTATTCCTGGTAGCAGTTCGTCCCGATTTGCAGGGAAAGGGAGTAAATACTCTCTTATTTAAAGAATTAATTCAAACTTATATCGATCATAAAATCGAAAAAGCAGAGACGAATATCGAACTGGAAAGCAACACCAAAGTTCAAGCACAATGGAAATTCTTTGAACATCGTCAGCATAAAAGAAGAAGATGTTATATAAAACATTTGTAATATGGGTTGTGTAACATAAATTATGAAAGATTATTGAAAAACTAAAATCAAGAACATCGGAATGTTCAGCTTGCTGATCTTCCGATTGTACGGATAGGAACACATCAACATTCCGAAGATTCGACAAGTCGAAATATTCGGAAGTTACAAAATTAGGAGTCAAAGTGAAAAACGCAACAGAACTACTCATAATACATCGAACCGGAGAAATTATTGGATTAATTGCAATAATTACAGGTGTTAATTGTTTATTAAAAAAGTTAAATAGTAAATTATGTGATGTTAATTTCGTTTGATCTTTATGATTAACCACAATAA
>DRTC01000574.1 GCA_011372345.1 Candidatus Cloacimonadota bacterium | reverse complement strand
CAATCTACTCCTCTAACTTAATGTGAAGCAAGAGATTGCTTCGTTTGTAACAGCAAGAAGAAAAACTCGCAAAGACATGTTTTTTGAATTCTGCTGAAAAACACTCAGTTATGCAGAACTCATCAAAAGAAAAAGGAATAATCATCTCCCTGCAACCTGTCATAGATAAACTGATAAAAAACGGATTTTATGTCGATGAAAAATTGTATGAGTTTATTTTGGAAATTGCTGAGAAGAATGTTTTAAATCGATAGATAATTTTTTCAAACTGGAAACTACTGAAGTGGTTGAGGTTTTGTGTGTCGCAGGATTCCCACAACTGAAGTTGTGGGTTTCTAACTCAAAATATAGCAAGTAATTAGCCCACAACTTCAGTTGTGGGAATGTAAATCTCAAACAAGATAAGAACCATTTCAATGGTTTATACAAAAAAGTAAAAGAGATAAACAATGCCCAACAACATCCTGATTTCAGGTTATCCCGGAGTTGGAAAAACAACTCTGATCAAAAAGATCATTGAAAATTTGAATTGTAAAATCGATGGTTTTTTCACGGAAGAAAAAAAAGAAGCAGGGAAGAGGACAGGATTTTTCATCACTGATTTTCACGGGAATCGGGAAATCCTGGCACATCTCGATTTGAAATCTCCATATCAAGTCGGTTATTATGGAGTTAATGTCAAAGCTTTTGAAATAATCGGGATTCCGGCTTTAACAAGAGCTTTGGAAAATGCTGATCTGATCGTAATAGATGAGATCGGGAAAATGGAGATGTTCAGCGAGAAATTTTGTGAGATATTGGACAATGTTTTTGATTCCGTAAAACCGGTTATAGCTACGATCAAAGCAAAAGATTGTAAATTAACAGCAAATTTGAAATCTCGTGAGGATGTGCAGCTTTTCCATCTTACCAGAAAAAATCGAAATGAAATGGTAGATAATATCCAAAAAGAAATCGAATTTCTCTTTCAAGTAATCCCAAACCTTCAAGGTTTGGCAAACCTTGAAGGTTTTACTAAATGAAAAAAATATTCATCATATTTATATTAACCTTTTTAACCTCGATCTTATTCCCAAAGACTTATGAACAGGTTTATACATACCGGGCAATCGAAGCCGACAGCAGATTATCAGCAAGAACGATTACATATCGGAATGTCGGGAAATTGTTGCTGGATGAAATTATCTCTGAACTTGAACCGGAGATCAATCTAAAAAAATATTCTCGTGAACAGATCAGGGCATTTACTTCTGATTTTATTGATCCTATTGAAATAATCGAAGAAGATTGGAATGGTGAGTCTTATTATTTAAAAGCTCAAACAGAATTGGATATCTTTGATCTTAAAAATGAATTTTATAATCTATCAAAAAAAAATCTTCAGCAATTGAAGGATGTTCAAGAAAAGAAAGAAAGATGTTTTCAGGAAATTGAAAAAATCCGGGAAAAATTTGTTCATTCCAAACCAGAAGAAGAAATTTTCAAATTAAGTGAAATCTATAAAGAGACCATTTCCAAAAATATTTATGAGTTTATTCCCTACATCGAAGGAAATGGAGAAGCTGCTGTTCAGATCGAACAAACAGACAGCATCAATTTTTTTCGGAAAAAAGTTTTCCTCATTGCTTTTTGTAAAAGTCTCCTCGATATTATGCAGAAAGTTAATATTCCTCTTTATGAGAGCGGTGTTTATAAATTTTTAACAGAACAGGAAATCGAAAAAAATCCGATGTTATACCAGACTGTGGTTACGAAATATTACGGAAATATTAAAGGTTTTGAGATCGGTTCATATCTTGTTAATGAGATGGTCGAAGATAATGAGAGCAATTCACGACAAGATTATTCTGCAGCTTTTATGCAAATGGAATATAAAAAATCAGTTTTTGTGGTCCGTTTATCAGAAGATGAGGGTGATGAATTATTGTATCCGGTTTTATTTATTGATTTTCCTGCTATCGAGAGGATCATTAATGTCGGTGAGGGTCATATTATTATTGATATTGGCGGATTGAAGATCAGGAGAATTTTTTTTCAAAAAGAAAAGAATTTATTAAAATGTTCGTTATCTAGTTTTATCAAAAATTAATTTTTCGTGTAAATTTTACTTTCAATTTATGACTTGCTTTTTTTGAAGAACAAAGATTAGTAAATTGATTAAAAACATAATTTGAAACAGGAAACGGGAATTTATAAAATTTAAATACAAAAATAAAAAAATCTCTGTGATCTCTGAATCTGTAGCTGACTTATAAATTCCAATACAGTAAATTAACTATTTGAGATTTACCAATATCTAAAAATAATTAAATCAAAATATATAGTAACATTTTTCTTGACACAAAAAGACTCCATTTTTTGAAAGTGTCCAATAATTAAGGAGGAATTCTATGGGAAAAGTTGCTATGACACTAAATGGTTCTGAAGCAAAAAACATTTATCCGGCTATAACAATTGCAGTATCAGCATTAGCCAGTGGAGATGAAGTACTTATTTTTGTTCTGCCAAGCGGATTACCGGTTTTTGTGGGTGATAAGATCGCAGAACTTAACAAAGCTGTACCGGAATTACCTGATCTTGAAGAAATGTTTGAAAGCTATCAGGCACTTGGCGGACGCATTCTTGTCTGTGAATTAGGATTTGAGGTTCACGGTTTAAAAGAAGAAGATCTAATTGAAGGTTGTGAAGTAGTTGGAGCTACTACATTTGTTTCTGAAGCGCAAGGTGCACAATTAACATTATCATTCTAATAAATAAAATAGGAGGAAATAATGGCTGTAAAAAATCTTGATTGTTTAGGACTTAAATGCCCTCAACCAATTCTTAAGGTTGTGGCAATGGTACCTACAATGGAAGCTGGAGATATCCTGGAAATAAAGGCAGATTGCCCTTCATTCCCGGTTGATATTAAAGCCTGGTGCGGTAGAACAGGAAAAACATTATTATTCTGCATGGATGACGGAACAGGAAAACATAGCGCTCAGATCCAGTTTTAATTTTATAAGGAGTATTCTATATAATACGAATGCTCCTTTTTTTCTATTTAAAAAAAAATGCGAAAAGAGTTGCATTTCTCATTTTGCAGAATTTGAAAAATAAATAGAGTTAATCCGTAAATTCATCTCCATTCCCTCTTTGACAAAGAGAGGGGAGAATGGAATAGCGTATTTGCTTTATCCATCGATGTTTCCTCTCTTTGTCAAAGAGGGATTAGGAGAGTTTGTTATAGAAAAAACATACTTTATAGATAGACTCTAAATTAATGAGGATAAATGGAAAAAACTGATTTTAAACCTCAAATAGTAGCATTCCTTTGCAATTGGTGTACTTATGCTGCGGCGGATCAAGCCGGAGCTTCTAAAACCGAGATATCTTCATCGATAAATGTGGTGCGTGTTATGTGTTCCAGTAGAGTAGATCATAATTTATTATTAACTACATACTTCAATGGAGCAGATGGCATTCTGGTTGCCGGCTGACATCCCGGAGATTGTCATTACCAGGTAGGTAATTATTATGCCCGCAGAAGATATGCTTTATTAAAAAAAGTATTTGAAGTCCTTAATATCGATCCCGAAAGAATTCAATTGTCTTGGATTTCTGCATCTGAAGGGAAAAGATATACAGAAATAGCCAACGATTTTTCAGAAAAAATTAAAAGAATAGGTCCCAATCCAATTAAAAAAGATACTCATATATAAATTTGAAATATTATAAAATAATGTTTATTTTCGTAAGACAAGTTGCTAACTTATCCAGGATATTAACCGGCAAGTTGTTTTACGAAAAAAGGAAATATGAATGAAAGCCTTTGAAAATGTTTTAGTAATCGGTTCCGGAATAGCCGGAATGGATGCCTGTCTAATGCTTTCCAAAGCTGGGAAAAAAGTCTATCTTGTAGAGAAGTTACCTATTACCGGCGGAAAGGTTATAAAAGATGAAGAGTCCTTTCCTAACCTTGATTGCGCAACCTGTCTCGTAGCTCCTATCCAGCAGGAAATCTTGCAGGATCCTAATATTGAAGTACTGACTTTGAGCAGTGTTGAGAAAGTAACTGGTGAACCTGGAAATTTAACGGTAACGATCAACAAAAAAGCTCGTTATGTCAGTCTGGAAGCGTGTCTTGGCTGCGGAATGTGTTATCCAGTTTGTCCGGTTGTTTTAAAGAACGAATGGGAAGAGAACCTGATGGACAAGAAAGCGATTTATGTTCCCTGTTCCGGTTCGTTGCCGAATGTTCCTCGTATCGATCCGACTCATTGCCTGCAATTATCGGGAAAAGAAAATTGTTCCAAATGTGTGGAAGCCTGTATGTTCGCTGCGATCGACCTGACCCAGAAAGATGAGAAAATGGAAGTAAAAGTTGGGGGAATAATTGTGGCTACAGGTTTTGATACATATGATGTCAGCGGAATGCAGAATTTAGGTTATGGGAAATATCCCGGAGTTTATACTGCTTTCGAGTTTGAACGACTTTTTGCTTCCAATGGTCCGACTGAAGGAAAACTTGTTTTAAGAGATTCGGAGAAAGCTCCTGATTCTGTTGCTATCATTCATTGTGTAGGCAGAGAAAAAGTTGGATATTGCTCGAATGTCTGCTGTATGTCTTCTTCCAAGCATGCTCATTTTATAAAACATAAACTTCCCGAAGCAAAGGTTTATAATTTTTATTCTGATATTTGTGTGATCGATAAGACTTACCAGAAGTTTTATGCAGATGTGAAATCTCATTCTTCCGAATTTGTTTTTTTGGCAGACAGGGAAAAAATGAATATCAAAGAAACGAACGGGAAGTTAAAAATTTCATATATAAATAATAAAAATAAAGAAGATGCTTTAGTTGTTGATATGGTGATTCTGGAGAGTGCGATTACTCCTTCAGATGGGGTGGAGGAACTTGCCAAATCACTGGGAATAGATCGTGATCCCTATGGATTTATTGCAGCTCAGTCTTTCCGGTTAGGGTCAGTGGCAACTTCCAGACCGGGAATTTATGTTGCCGGTTGTGCGGAAGGTCCGAAAGATATTCAGAATTCCGTTATCCAGTCGGAAGCTGCTGTTGCCGGTATTCTTTCGCTGTCCGGAAGATAAAATTTAGGTGGATTTATGAATGAAAAAATCGGAATTTATGTTTGTGAATGCGGTCCGAATATCGCTGATCGTGTTCATATAGATACTATCATCGAGGAAATTTCCAAACTTGAGGATTATAAGGATAAAGAATTAGTCGTTAAAAAACATAAACTTTTATGCTCGAATGAAGGTAAGCAATTTCTCGAAGATGAAATTAATGAAAATAAATTAACTCATCTGGTATGTGCTGCCTGTTCTCCCCGCGATCATGATTCGACCTTTATCGGAGTTTGCAAGAAAACTCATCTCAATCCTTATATGTATAAGATCGTGAATATTCGGGAACAATGTGCCTGGATCATTCCGGATAAAGAAGAAGCGACTCGCAAGGCAATTCAATATATTCATGCTGGGATGGATCGAGTTTTATACCAGGATCCGCTTTTTGAAAAGCAGTTGGACAGCACTCCTGATGTTCTCATTATCGGTGGTGGAATTGCCGGATTGGAAGCAGCTCTTACTCTGGCAAGTAATGATAGAAAGGTTTTCCTCATTGAAAAAACAAATGATCTCGGCGGAATAACTGCACATTTAAAAGAGATCATGCCAAGACAGGGAATCAGTTTGAATATTCTGCACCAGAAAATCGCAGAAGTTAATGAGAACGAAAATATCAAAGTGATGACAAATACGGTTTTGGACAAGATCGTCGGTTTTATGGGGAATTTTGAGATTGAGCTGAAAGACACAAACGATAAGAGCGACTCGATTGAATTATTAGTGGGAGCTGTAGTGGTTGCTAACGGATCTGGAATTTTTAATTCTAAAAGCCTGAAAGAATTTAATTATCAAAGCGATGATGATGTTTTAATTTCCTCCGAATTGGAAGTAATGTTATCCAGAGAAGGAAAAATTGCTTTGAAATCCGGGAAACAACCTGCATCTGTTGGTCTCATTCATTGTGTCGGCAGGAAGGAAGTTGGATATTGCAGTAAAGTTTGCTGTAATTATATGCTGAAAATTTCTCATTACCTGAAAGAACAATCATCAAAAATAAAAATAACACATTATATAAAAGACTTGTGTCTTCCTAATAAGGAAGACCAGCAATATTATGAAAAGATCAAAGAGAGTGGTGTCGATTTTGTACGAATTACAGACATTGCTTTGAAGGGAACAATCCTTGATTTTACTGAAATTAGTGGTGAGAAGAAACAGGGAAAACATGATCTGGTAGTTCTTGCTCCGGCAATGATCCCAAGTGCTGATGCGAAAGACCTTTCCGAGCTTCTTAGTATCGACCTGCATGAAACCGGATTTTTCCAGGAAGCACATTTGAAGATCAATCCTGTTTCCACTAATTCCGATGGAATTTTCATCATCGGTTCTGCGCGTGGACCATGCAGCATTACCGATGCCATTATGCAGGCAAAAGCTGCTGCCGGGAAAATATTCACGCAGTTGATCCCGGGACAGAAAATAATTCCGGAAGTGATGGTTTCGGAGATTTTAGAAGCATATTGCACCGGATGTCAGACCTGTCTGCAAGTTTGCGGATACGGAGCCATCTATTTTGATGAAGATAAAGGAATATCTGTTGTTAATGAAGCGATCTGTCGTGGTTGCGGAAATTGCGTTGGCAGTTGTCCTTCCGGTTCTATCAGGACAAGACATTTTACTAATCCGCAGCTTTATCAGGAAGTTAAAGAAGCAGTCAGGTAAAATTCCAAATGACAAATAATAAATATCAAATAAATAACAATAACCAAAATTACAAATTCAAAACGGAACAAAGCATCGGTTCGTTTGTTATTTTGATATTTGTAATTTATTTGTCTTTTGGGATTTGTAGTTTGAGATTTATTTGTTTTTTATGATTTGTTATTTGTAATTTTAAGAAGAGGAGAATTAATGACGGAAGTTTCTAATAAAGATGGATTATCAATTCGCAACCAAATCAGGGATTTCTTTAAACAAGCAGTTGAGAAAGGTATTTTCGATGCAGTTTTAATGCCGATGCTTGTTCCGGCAAAAGATTCTTATGCCTGGATTTTGAGCAAAGATAAAAATCTGTTCGAGGACTTTAATCCGCTTGCTCCGATCATGCCGGTAAATGCTGCCAAAGCTCTGAAAAGATATACTCGTAAAGGAAAAGGAAAATTTAAGATAGCAGTCTTAATGCGACCTTGTGAAATTCGAGCAACTATTGAATTATCCAAATTGAAGCAGATCAATTTAGCTGATATTATTCTCTTAAGTTATGATTGTCCCGGAGCTCTTCCCATGCAGGATTATATTTCCGATCCGGAAAAAGGGGAGCAGGTTTTCAATAAAATTCTAAATGAAAAAGATTGGAATTCAAAGGATATTAAACCTGTTTGCCAGATCTGTGATAAATTCTCAAATTCTGCAAGTGACATTCATTTTGGATTTGATGATGGGAAAATATTATTTATATCCAACAATGAAAAAGGCTCTGAAATTTTAAAAAATCTCGAAATAGAACGATCTGAAAATCTTAATAAATGGGAAAAAAATATTGCAGTTGTTAAGAAACAAAGAGAAAAGAATAAAACCGAATCTTATCGAACAATCAGTTCCATGGTTGATGGTTTTTCAAATTTGAAAGAAACATTTGCAAATTGCATTGGTTGTCATAATTGCCAGAGTTCATGCCCGATCTGTTATTGCCGTCAGTGTTATTTCGATACTTCTGTTTCCAAACCGAATTCCGATTTAATATTGATCAGAGCAGAGAACAAAGGAGGATTGGCATTTCCTCTCGATAGATTGATGTTCCATACCGGCAGAATGTCTCACATGAGTCTTTCCTGTGTTTCATGTGGTTTATGTTCCGATGCATGTCCCGTGAATATTCCTGTTTCCAAGATTTTCAGTTATGTTGCTTCTAAAACTCAGAAGACTTTTGATTATATTGCTGGTGAAAACATCGGTGATGCACTTCCAATGCGGGATTATAAATTGGATGAACTGGGAGAACTGGGTAAACTTGTGAAAAGTGCTGAACCGGGAGGAGAGACATCATGAACAAATTATTAACGATCAATAAAGAACCTGAAATAGCCCTCAAAGAATTTTTACATTTCCTCCTGGAAAAAAAGAAAGTTAGTGGGATATTTTCATTAAGGAAGATCAATGATAAAGGCTCAGTAGATTACGGCTTGATAACGGATCAGGAAAATCTCGATGAAATTGCTCCTTTAATGCCTTTAATGCCGGCAAATGCAGGACAAATCCTCTCTCGCTTCACTCCTCTCGAAAAACCAATCGCAGTTGTGACCAAACCCTGTGAATTCAGGGCATTTATCGAACTTGCGAAAAGAGAGCAGGGAACACTTGACAATTTCCTGCTGATCTCATCTTCCTGCAGCGGTGTTTTCCCGATAAAAATGAATGCTTCAGGAGAAATCGAAAAACATCTTCCGGATTATTGGGAAGCTGCAAAAAAAAGTGAAATTCATCCTGAAATAAGACCGACCTGCAAAGCTTGTGAACATTTTGCTCCCGAGAATTCCGATATTCTGATCTCGCTCGTGGGAGAAGATCAGAAAACTTGTAAAATGTATCTTCATTCGGAAAAAGCTGTGAAATTTGCAGAAGGTTTTGATGCACAAGTTTCTGATGAAAAATTTGATCTTTCCAAACTTGATCCGCTACTAAAAAAACGAAAATTAGAAAAGGAAAATCTTTTTTCTCAAATAGATAATTCTCAAACAAAACTCGATGGTCTGATCGATATTTTCGGGAAATGTATCGGATGTCACGGCTGTAACAGCGTTTGCCCGATCTGTTACTGCACGCTTTGCGATTTTGATTCTTTTAATTTTGATTATAACACTCCGATTTTGGAAAGAGAATTGGAACAGAAAGGTGCGATCAGACTTCCACCGGATACTCTTTTTTTCCATCTTGGGAGACTTTCCCATATGAGTTTTTCCTGTGTTGCCTGCGGTCAATGTTCCGATGTTTGTCCTGCTGATATTCCGGTAGCTGCTGTTTTCAAGAAAACAGGAGAACAGGTTGCAGGTTTATTTGATTTTGTGCCAGGAAGGAATGTGGAAGAAGAAATTCCGGTCATGATCTATAAAGAAGAAGAATTTGAGGAATTGGGGAAATGAAGATGAAATTCAAAATAACAAAATTCAAATAAATAACAATGATCAAAATATCAAATTCAAAACAAATCGAAGCATCGGTTCGTTTGTTATTTTGATATTTGTATTTGGAATTTATTTATTTTTTGGGATTTGTTGTTTGTGATTTTTAAGGATAAAGGAAATAATTTATGAAAAAGGACTTCTCACCAAAAATCGTCAGTTTTTTATGTAAATGGTGTTCCTATACTGGAGCAGATCTGGCCGGGATCAACAGGATGCAATATCCGACTGCGATCCTTCCCATCAAAGTTATGTGTTCCAGCAGGATCGACCCTGTATTTTTGATCAAATCTTATTTGCGCGGAGCAGACGGTGTTCTGGTCGGTGGTTGACATCCCGGAGATTGTCATTACCAGGTTGGTAATTATCATACTCGCAGAAGAATGGCGATCGTCAAAAAAGTCTTTGAATCGTTGAATCTTGATGATGGAAGATTTAGGTTGACCTGGATTTCTGCTTCCGAAGGACAGAAATTTGCTCAAGTCTCAACCGAATTTACAGAAATGATTCAAAGTAAAGGTGAAAATCCAACAAAAAAGAGGATTTTTTTGTAAGGTTGAGGAGACCTTGCGAATGGTCGAGGTAAAATCTTGAAATTCTTTCAAATAAACAATCAAGATTATGAGACCTTCGCAATGGTTAAAATCGGTTCAACTGATTCAACTATTTCAACCATTCCGAAGGTCAAGCAAGGAGAATTTCTCTGGCAGAAACCATTCGGAAGGTCAGATAATAAAGGATAATTTATGAGTTTAAAAAGCAGATCAGTAATGGTCGTGGGAGCAGGAATAGCTGGAATCCAGGCTTCTCTCGATCTGGCAGAGATGGGTTTAAATGTTCATCTGATCGAAGAATCTTCTACTATTGGCGGGAGAATGCCGCAACTTGATAAAACTTTTCCGACGAATGACTGCTCCATGTGTATCCTCGCTCCTAAAATGAGCGAATGTGCCCGTCATCCCAATATCAAGATCCATATTAAATCAACAGTAAATTCGGTTATGGGAAATCCCGGAGATTTTACGGTCGAAGTTATTGAACATGCGAAGTATGTTGATCCTGAAAAATGTGTTGCGTGCGGGCTTTGTGAAGAGAAATGTCCGATCAAACTCAATGATGAATTCGATATGGATCTCCGTAAACGAGGAGCTATATCCCGTTATTTCCTGCAGAGCATTCCTTCCGAATATACGATCGATAAAAATCACTGTCTTTTCCTGACCAAAGGTGTTTGCCGGATTTGTGAAAAAGTCTGTCCGGCAGGTGCGATTAATTTTGCTGATAAAGATAAAAACCTGAAGATCAAAGTTGGGGCTGTTATTCTTGCTTCCGGGATCGACGCTTATAATCCGATCCATATCGGTCAGTTTGGATATAAACGCTATAAAAATGTTGTTACTTCTCTTGAATTCGAACGGATGCTTTCTGCTTCCGGTCCTTTTATGGGTCATGTCAAAAGAGCTTCTGACGATAAAGAACCGAAAAGTATTGCTTTCATCCAATGTGTTGGTTCCAGGGATGAAAGTATCGATCATGACTATTGTTCGTCTGCTTGCTGTATGTTCGCCATCAAAGAAGCGATAATCTGCAAAGAACATCTGAAAGGACTGCAACCTTCTGTTTTCTATATGGATATCCGGGCTTTTGGAAAAGATTTTGATAAATATTATGAGAAAGCAAAATCTCAATACGGGATCAAATTCATTAAATCAAAAGTATCGGAAATTAATGAGTTACAAAATGGGAATCTGAATTTAAGGTATGTTCTGGAAAACGGTAAACTTCAATTTGCAGAATTTGATATGGTTGTCCTTTCTGTTGGATTACAACCGAGAAAAAATTCATGGGAACTTGCTGAACGACTCGATATTAAAGTGAATGAATACGGTTTTTGCCGTTCAGATGCTTTTACTCCTCTCCGGACTTCAAAGGAAGGAATTTATGTTTGCGGGGCTATGAACGCTCCCAAAGATATTCCGGAATCTGTTATATCAGCATCCGGAGCCGTTGCTGAAGCAGTTAAATATTTAAGGCTGGAAAGGCAGGAAATTACCGAGAAAAAGGATGCTGTTCCGGAAAAAGATGTAATTGGAGAAAGACCTCGTATCGGAACTTTTATCTGTCATTGCGGGATCAACATTGCCGGAGTTGTGGATGTCAAAGATGTGGCTGAATATGCTAAAGGTCTTCCCAATGTCGAACATTCAGAAGATTTGATGTATGCCTGCTCCCAAGATTGTATGAATACGATCAAAGAGAGAATAAAAGAACATAACTTGAATCGGGTAGTAGTTGCTGCCTGCACACCCAGAACTCATGAGCCGCTTTTCCGGGAAACGATCAGTGAAGCGGGCTTGAATCCTTATCTTTTTGAAATGGCAAATATTCGCGATCAATGTTCATGGGCACACATGAACGAACCGGAACTGGCAACTGCAAAATCCAAAGATCTGGTGAATATGGGAGTTGGAAAAGCTCGCAATCTTACACCTTTAAAAAGACTTCCCATCTCGATAAATCCCAAAGCCCTCGTGATTGGAGCAGGACTTTCCGGAATGACTGCTGCTCAATCTCTGGCAACTGCCGGTCATGAAGTATATCTTGTTGAGAGAGAAGAAGAACTTGGTGGAAATCTCAGAAATATTTATTTTAATTTTGGCAAAGATCCGCAAAAATTACTGCAAGACTTTATCGAAAATGTTTCTAAAAACAAATTGATCCATGTCTTTAAAAATTCCGATATTCAAAAAATAGATGGCTATGTCGGAAATTTTAAAACTACAATTAAAAATAAGACAACTAAAAAAGAACAAGATTTTGAACACGGAGTTGTAGTCATTACTACAGGAGCCGAAGAACATAAGACAAAGGAATATCAATATGGAAAATCAGGAAGGATCATAACCCAGGTTGAGTTTGAGGAAATCCTTCATAAAAAGGAATTTCCGGAAGGGAAACCGAAGAATGTAGTGATCATTCAATGTGTCGGTTCTCGTGAGCAGGATCGCATGTATTGCAGCCGAATTTGCTGCACCAAAGCGATTAAAAATGCTCTTACTCTTAAGCAATTAGTCCCTGCTGTAAACATTTACATAATTTACAGAGATATAAGAACTTATGGTTTTAGAGAAAAATACTATTCCCAAATTCGTGATCAGGGAGCTATGTTTATAAATTATACTCCGGAAAGTAAACCGGAAGTTAAACTTATTGATAAAGTCGATCCAAACAGCAGGCTTAAAGTTAATGTGTTCGATCCGATCATTGACAATGAAGTAGAAATTGAAGCTGACCTTTTAGTTCTATCAACAGCAGTAGATGCACGCCCGGAAAATATCGATTTAGCACGAATGCTGAAAGTTCCTTTGAATGCTGACGGAATGTTTCTGGAAGCTCATGTCAAACTTCGTCCTGTCGATTTTGCCACGGATGGAGTTTTTGTCGCGGGACTTGCCCATAGTCCAAAAGATATGGATGAAAGCATGATGCAAGCCAAAGCTGCTGCCAGTCGAGCATTAACCTTCTTGAACAAAACGGAGATTCTCGCGGAAGGTACGATTACCGAAGTTAATGAAAATCGATGTACTGGTTGCGGTTATTGTGAAGAAATTTGTGCTTTTAATGCTATCGAAGTAGATTTGGAAAAGGAAATTGCGGTTGTAAACGAAGCTTTGTGCAAAGGTTGCGGAGCTTGTGTTGCTGCTTGCAGGTGTAGTGCTTTGGATTTAAGAGGATTCAGCAATGAGCAGCTTTTCTCTACTTTTGAAGCTTTGGATCTGGTCGATGTTTTGGGAAAATAAAAGCAGCGAACAAAACGAACAAGACGAACAGAATAAAATAATTATTTCTGAAAATAGGCAAGATTTATGTTATAAAAGCATGGTAAATTTTAATTGAGAATTGAGGAAGTTTATATTTGTTCATAAATAATAAAAGGCGATGAATAAAATTTTAAAACAAAAAGTTCGTTTTGTTAGTTTTGTTCGTTGCTAAAAAAATTCGGAGAAAATATGAAAGATTGGCAGCCTAAAATTCTGGCTCTTTTATGTAACTGGTGTTCTTATGCAGGTGCGGATCTGGCAGGAGTTTCCCGCATCCAGTATCCGCCCAATGTTCGGGTCGTCCGGATTCCTTGTTCGGGAAGAGTCGATCCATTATTCATCATGAAAACTCTTCAAAGCGGATTCGACGGTCTTCTCGTTTCCGGCTGACATCCCGGAGATTGTCATTACCTGTCAGGTAATTTTATCGCTCGTAGGCGTTATGCTACGATAAAACCTTTATTGGAGTATATTGGGATAGAACCGGAAAGAGTTCAATTCTCCTGGATTTCTGCCGGGGAAGGTGAACGATTTGCCGATGTAGTCACGAAAATTTCTAATGAAGTTAAAAAAATTGGTCCTGCCAAACGACTTGTCAAAGGAGCAAAATAATGCTGCCGGAATTAAGAGATAAGGTAAAAAAACTTCTTCAAGAAAAAAAAGTTGATTTAGTGATCGGATGGCAAAAAGGTTCATTACCATTGACTTCCACACCTCTATTTATGAAAACCGAAGATGATGTCGATAAATTGATCTTTGATCATACCTGTAGAAATAATTTATCGGTTTATCTAACCAAAGACAAACGGAAATTAAGAAAAGAATTCAAGAAGATCGGGATCATAGTTAAAGGTTGTGATGCCAGATCAATTGTCCTATATACGGTTGAAAAACAGGTAAAAAGAGAGAACATCTTTATTATTGGAGTTCCCTGTCAGGGAATTATCGAGAAGAAAAAAATAAAACATCAGGTTGATGATCAGGAAGTTTTAGAAACGAAAATTATTGATGATAACATTTTATTGAAAGGTCGCAATTTTGAAAAATCTGTTCCTTTAAAAGAAATTCTTTGTGATTCCTGCCTTTCCTGTAAATATCCCGATGCTCCCGTGTATGACTTGTTTATCGGAAAAGCCAGGAAAGAAGTAAATGTAAAAAATGAATATCAAGATGTGATCGATTTTGAAAAAAGATCAGCTGATGAGAGATGGAATTATATCACTGAAGAATATTCCAAATGCATCAGGTGTTATGCCTGTCGAAATGTTTGTCCCTCCTGCTATTGCAATGAATGTTTCGTTGATAATAATGATCCGCAATGGATCGGGAAAACTCCGGAAGTTACGGATTCTATCATTTTCCATCTGATCAGGAACTTACATGTTGCCGGCAGGTGTGTCGATTGCGGAGCTTGTGTTTCTGCCTGCCCGGTTGATCTTAATCTGCGCATTTTAAATAAAAAAGTGGAAAAAGAGATAAAAGACAGGTTTGATTTTACTGCCGGTCTCGACATCAATGAAAAACCGGCAATGGCGACTTATTGTGAAAATGAAAAGCAGGATTTTATTCAGGGATAAATTAAGCAAGACTTGAGTTGTAACGACCGCAGGGAGTGCGACTTAAGAATTGCGACATTTGAGATTGTTCTCGAGTCCGATTTCTTGCTGTCCATTACTCACAAATCTGGAAGTTGTTTCCAGTAAAGGACTTAATGAATAGAAGAATATCTATGAAATTAAAGTGTTTCCCTACCTGAAGTTGGGGGTTATAGATTGTGATATTTAATGATCAATAACCCACTCCTTTAGGTGTGGAAATCGAGATACAATAAAGATGTGTATAATGGACAGATCTTCTCAGAATAGGTTTGAGGTGAGGTTTAGATTGTTCTCAACTCGCACTTCGTAGCAAGTCGAGTCCGATTTTTTCCTCTCCTTTTAGAAGAGGATTGGGATAGGGTAAAAAAATATGATAAAAATAAAAAAAAGTAACTTTGAGAATTTTATTAAATATCTAAAAAAAGATTTCTGTGTATATGCTCCGGTAAAAGTAAGTAAGAAATATGCCTTTAAAAAGATCGATTCAATCGAGGAAATCGAGAACGATTTATTGAATGTTGATAAATCTCCTAAAGAAATCTTCTTTCCGCAAGCAGAAGTTCTTTTCCAATATACAGAAGAAGGTATGAAAGTTCCTGAAAGGAAAGAAAAACCTTATGCTATCTGGGGAATGAGAAACTGTGATACAAAGAGTTTTCTGATGCTCGATAAAGTTTTTGGGAATGCTCATCAGATTCCTGATAAAGACATGTATAAAGATCCATACTGGATTGAAAAATATAATACTTCCGTAGTTTTTAATATTGCCTGCAACGAGCCTGCTTCAACTTGTTTCTGTAACTGGTTTAATGGTGGTCCTTTCGAGAAAAAAGGTTCAGATGTTTTCGTTGTCGATACAAAGGATTTTTATTTTATGGAAGCTGTCAGCGAAAAAGGGAAGAAAGTTTTAGATAAATATGATAAAACTGAAGAAGCTTCTGCAAAGGAGCTTGCGGAAATATCCAAAATGCAGGCAAAAGCAGAATCTTATCTTTCAGAAAAAATTGATATTTCCAACCTGTTTGATAAACTTTCCAAAATCTGGGATGAACCGATCTGGGAAGAAATCAGTGAAAAGTGTGTAAATTGCGGAGCGTGTGCTTTTGTCTGTCCAACCTGTCACTGTTTTGATGTTACGGATGAAGGGAAAAATGAGAAGGGGAAAAGGATTCGTCTCTGGGATTCATGTATGTTCACATTGTTCACAAAAGAAGCTTCCGGTCATAATCCGAGAGCGATGTCAGTTCAGCGTTTTCGTCAGAGAGTGATGCATAAATATAATTATTTTATGGATAATTATGAGGAGCATCTCTGCACAGGCTGCGGAAGATGTGTACTCGTTTGCCCGGTAAATGTCGATATTCGGGAAGTTATAAAAAAAATTCTGGAATATAAATTATGATAATTATCAGTTTGGCAGCAGACTCATATTTTTATCATCGTTCCCAAAGTCCTCTTTGGGAACACAAAACATTACTAATCAGGGGATTAGTAACAATGAAAAAGCATTACCAATCAGGGGATTGGTAACGATGGATTATAAAATTTAAAGGAAATTCAGATGGAAAATACTTATATTCCCTTTCCCATGAAAGTTGAAAAAATTATTGATGAGAATCCCGATAGATCACTCAAGACTTTCGATCTTTCTTATGTGAATAATGCAGATAAATTTGATTACCTTCCGGGACAGTTCTGTGAATTTTCCATATTAGGAAAAGGTGAATCGCCCTTTGGAATAGCATCTTCTCCAACAGAAAAAGATATATTGAAATTTACCGTGAACAGAACCGGTTCCGTTACCAATGAAATCCATTATTTAAGAATAGGTGATATTGTCGGTATTCGCGGACCTTTGGGAAACTGGTATCCGGTAGAGAAATTCAAAGGTGGAAATATCGTCATTATCGGTGGTGGATTCGCTTTCACGACCTTAAGGTCTCTTTTAATATATCTTCTCGAAAATCGTGATGATTACGGAGAAATAACTGTCATATACGGAGCCAGAAATCCGGATTTGTTGATCTATAAAGAAGAACTGAAAATATGGGATAAAAGAGATGATCTGACCTTACATCTGACGATTGATACTCCGGTTGACAACTGGAAAGGACATTGCGGATTTGTCCCGACCATAACCAAAGAAGTTGCTCCTGATCCGACATCGTGGGCTGTTGTCTGCGGACCTCCGATCATGATCAAATTCACTCTTCCTGTATTAAAAGAAATCGGATTCCCGGATAAAAAGATTTATACTTCGCTGGAAAGAAGGATGAAATGTGGAATAGGTAAATGCGGAAGGTGTGGTATTGGATCGAAATATGTTTGTATCGATGGTCCTGTTTTTTCTTATGAAGAATTAAAAAATATCCCGGAAGCGTTTTAGAATTGAATATTGCAAATTGAATATTTTTTTCGTGAAATTTGTGGATAATTAAGGAGTTATTTATGGATAAAATTATTTTAAATGAAATGGACGCTAATTTTAAAAACGAAATTGCATCTCAACCCGGAGCGGAACATTTTCAAAGATGTTTCACCTGTGGAACCTGCACAGCCTCCTGTCCGGTGGCAGAAGTTAATGAAGAATACGATCCGAGAAGGATCATCAGGATGTGCATTCTGGGAATGAAAAAGGAAGTTCTGTCTTCAGATCTTTTATGGATGTGTTCAAGGTGTTATACTTGTTATGCTCTATGTCCGCAGGGAGTTAAATTTACTGATGTGATCGAAGTGCTTCGAGATATGGCAATGAAAGAAGGATATGTAACCAAAGATAGATACAAGGAATCTCGTGAACTCGATAAATTTATTCAGGAATTAAGATGTGAAATGATAAATCAGAAGATCCATCCTGATGATAAAAAAGATAAAAAAGTGAAAGAAATGGTAGAAAAAGAATTAAAAATAAAATGGTGAAAGATGGAATACGGATAACACGGATTAGACTGATGATCACGGATAAAAATTAATAACGGAAAAAGAAAAATTATTTTCTCTGTGTTCTCTGTGTCTCTGTGGCAAAAATAAACTAAAATGTAATAAAAAAAACGAAGGAGGAAAAAATGCAAGTAG
This sequence comes from Candidatus Cloacimonadota bacterium, assembly GCA_011372345.1. Taxonomy (NCBI): domain Bacteria; kingdom Pseudomonadati; phylum Candidatus Cloacimonadota; species Candidatus Cloacimonadota bacterium. The sequence continues at coordinate 100 of DRTC01000574.1, read as the reverse complement.
ATCAAACATTGGATTGTAAAGGACTTAGTTGTCCGATGCCGATTATCAAATTGGCAAAAGCAGTTAAGAAAATGAACAGCGGTGAAGTTCTGGAAATGAT
>DRTC01000573.1 GCA_011372345.1 Candidatus Cloacimonadota bacterium | reverse complement strand
TATGCTGCTGATGAAAGTGTGATCATTTTCTGGAATGAATTCTGGGAAGAAGTTGCGATCGATGGATTTAATATTTACCGTTCCCTTTCCGAAGATGGTGTATTTGAGCAGATAAATTCGACAATAATCGAAGAAAATTTTTATCAAGATCCAAATGTTGAGAATGGAATTACTTATTATTATAAGATCAAAGCAGTGATTGACGAGATTTTTGAAACACCTTTTTCCAATATTTATGAAGCAACTCCCATTGATTTCCCGCTTGATCAGGGAATCCTGGTGATCGATGAAACGAGAGATGGAACCGGAGGTCAGGGAAATCCTGATGATGAGATGGTCGATAATTTTTATCAAAATGTAATTGCTCCTGATTTTACAGTTTATGATTATGAACAGGAAGGAGAACCGAGTTTGGAATTTCTGATAGATTATTCAACAATTATCTGGCACGATGATGACCTATCCCAACATTTTATTATGGATAACATCGATAATCTGGGTTGTTACCTGGCTGGAGGAGGAAACCTGATCATTTCCGGCTGGAAAACTGCAAATGAAATTCCAATACATTTCATCAGTAATTTTTCCAATTGCGAGCAAGTTGAAATTGTTGCTGCCTGGGAATTTATCGGAGCTTCTTCCGAAGATTATAATGATCTGAATATCGATCCCGACAAATTGAATCCGGCATTTAACGGAACTCTTCCCTATTCCTGTATTTTTCCTGAAACAGATAACGGTATTTTTGCATTTATCGGAACTGAAGGCAGCGAATATGAATGAAAGATTTGCGGATTAAAATCTCAACCTAACGGAACTTTCGTTCTTTTGGGATTTCCTCTTTATTTCTTTTACGAAGATGAAGTAAACGATTTTCTAATCCAACTTCTCTATGAAATCGGAGAAACTTCTATCGATGATCCAATGACTGAAACCGAAGAATTCTTTATAAATGTTTATCCGAATCCTTTCAATTCTTCGACGACTATTTCTTTTAATTTTACCTCAAAGATCGGAGAGAACGCAGAAATTTCTATCTATAATCTCAAAGGACAGAAAGTTAGAGTTTTGGAGTGTTTCAACTCTGTCGATACAAAAGCGACGGAGTCGCTTCACCACATAAATTGGAACGGAAGAGATGAAAATGGGAACCACACTGCATCAGGAATTTACTTTTTAAAATTCAGAACGAACGATTTTATATCTGTGAAAAAAATGCTGTTAATTCGTTAAATTATGACTCTGAATATTACCAAACCAACCTTGATTCATTAACAGTTAAAATGCTTTACTAAAAACGAATCACATATTTTAATTGACATCAAAAAACCCCTTTTTTAGAAAAGTCACCGAAATATCAGAGATATTCTGAAATGGAAAAATTAACAGAGAATTTTATTGATTTTGTGATTTTTAAGATAGGTATCAATTTATGAGAAAAAATATTATTAAAGGATTAGGTAGATTCAAATATCCTTTTTAAAATTAGCATTTTTATCTTTATATC
>DRTC01000572.1 GCA_011372345.1 Candidatus Cloacimonadota bacterium | reverse complement strand
AATGGTGATGGTTATTATTTCATTGATAATGTCAGTGTTAATACTTACACTGTTTACTGTACAGCAGATGGTTATGTTGATGCTTCTGTTGATGGAGTGGAAATCTTTGAGGAACAAACAACCGCCCAGGATTTTGCTCTGATGTGGTCAGAAATTGCAGTTGATCCAAACTCATTTGATGTTAATGTCCCTCAGGGCAGCACTCTTGATGTTCCTATGACGATCGCCAATGATGGACCAGGAGAGCTGACCTACAGCATCTCTTTCCAGGAACTTGATCTACTGAGAAGTAATATCAGAAAAGCAAATTATTCTGAAATCACTCTTCCGACTCTGGGATTTGATACATTCAGTGAATTTGCTAAACATAATCCAAAAATAACACAGAATTTCAGTTCTAATTCCGGAATATCAATTAAAATACCTGATCTTCATTCGAATCTAAGAAGAAATATTGCTGTCCTGATCGTCAGCCCTGATCCCGAAACAGCAACTTCTCAACTACAGACAGCTCTTGCTGCTTTTGATGATCTTGATGTCAGTGTTTATCCTTTAGATGATCTACCGGCAATTTCAGGAGAAGCACTTGCACCCTATGATGTAGTTATTGCATACAATGATTATACATGGGAAGCTGGTGGTGGAGATACAAACGATGTTGGTGATGCTCTTGCAGATTATATTGATCTTGGTGGAACCGTGATCGACAATATGTACTTACATAGCTTTGATGCCTGGGGATTAGGCGGTCGCTTCATTTCTGAACAATATAGTCCTTTCACGATGGCTAGCACAGACGAATGGATCCCCACCGATATGGGAACCGTTTACATGCCTGACCATCCGCTTATGACAGATGTTGTAACTGCTGGTCAAACCTGGGGAGTTCAAGATCCGGGAATTGCTGCTGGTGCTGATTTGATCGCAGATTGGGACAATGGATTTCCATTCCTCGCTGCCAATAATAGTGTTGTCGGGATGAATATCATGCCGATAGATCCAAATGTTGGTCCTACCTGGACAGGTGATGTATTAACGATCTATTATAACGCAATTGTTTGGTTATCTGGAGGTGTCTGGGTTACTGCTGAACCTTCCTCCGGAACTGTTCCGGGAGAATCTACAGACGAAGTAACAATCCAATTCAATGCCGGAGAGATTCCGGGTGGAACCGTTCTCGAAGCTAATATGATCATCGTGAATAATTCAATTCTGGGTGAACCTCTGATCGTTCCGGTTTCCATGACTGTTGGTCCTGATGCAATCGATGAAGAACCGATTCAACCTTTGATAACGGCACTTGGAACCAACTTCCCCAATCCATTCAATCCGGTTACAACGATCAACTATTCTCTTCATCAAGCTGAAAATGTAACTGTTTCGATCTATAACATCAAGGGACAGAGAGTTAAAACCTTAGTGAATGAAAATATGGAAGCAGGAAGACATACGGTAACCTGGTATGGAAAAGATAGTTTCAATAGAGATGTTTCCAGTGGTGTTTACTTCTATAAAATGGAAGCAGGTAAATATACCAGCACTAAGAAAATGATCTTGATGAAATAAGGTCAAATGACTGGAGGTGAAGGCACATTTGACCCAATTTCAGTTTAGTTCAAGATGACACAAAGGTTGAAAAATAAGGACTTACGAAATTCAAAATTAACCACTGGTCATTTGAACTAAACTTTAAATAGTCTTTCATCAGAAAGTATAAAAGCCACCGGAGTTTTTCTCTGGTGGCTTTTTTTCATATAATCCCCAATAATGCAGTAGCATAAATTCTAACTCAATAAATTTTACATTTCAATGCAATGATGCAATTCGACAACTTCTTATAGTTCGATATATTGAACTGTATTGCAGTAGAAATTCATTTCAAAAATATCTCTCTATTTCATTATTTTATTTGAATATTTTTCTCACATTTCTACTTTATGGATTGATTGACTCAACTATATGATATTCTTAGTATTCACTTTACTATTTTTTAATACTCTGAATTCAATAGCATTATTTGGGATAATAATATCAGAGCAACTACAGAGCAATAAAAATATTCTTTTTTTGTTACAATTTTTATTATTGTTTAGATTTCGATAAAAAATATCATTATAAATCTGAATTATTAGCTGTAAAAGGGATAAAATAAAGAATACCCCCGAGCCGATTCGAACGGCTGACCTTTTCCTTAGGAGGGAACTGCTCTATCCAGCTGAGCTACGGGGGCAATTCGGAAATTGAAATTTTTTCTTCTTCTTATAGTGTCAAGAAAATGATTGAATCAGATATAAATTGACAAAAAAAGATAGATTCAGATATTTCCATCTTGAAAACAAGGCAGGAAAAATGCTGGATTTGTTTAAGATTAGAAGATATTTACACAAAATTCCGGAACTTGGATTTGAGGAATTTAAAACCCAGAAATATCTTTTAAACATCCTGAAGAAATTTAAAAACTTGAAAATTCATTTATTTAATTTCACCGGAATATTAATCGAATATTCTCATGGAAAAGGAGAATATAAACTGTTCCGGGCTGACATGGATGCTCTTCCGATTAAAGAAGAAACCAAATGTGATTTTCAATCCGAGCACGAAGGAAAAATGCATGCGTGCGGACATGATATGCACATGACAATTCTGTTGGGATTAATCGAAAAAGTAGTCAGGGAAAAGCTCGAAGAAAATATATTATTTCTGTTCCAACCTGCTGAAGAAGGAAAAGGCGGAGCTCAAAGAATCATTAAAACAGGAATATTTAAAGATTACCATATTTCAGAAGCTTATGCACTACATGTGACCGGGAATTTACCTGCGGGAACAATTTCCTCCAAAAAAGGGATATTCTTTGCTAATTCACAGGAAGCAGACATCCTTTTCAAAGGAAAAAGTGCTCATGTTGCTTTTCCTGAAAACGGAATAGATGCACTCGAAGCAGGAGCAGAATTTTATAATTCTGTTAATAATAGGATCAAGAAGAATTTCAGTGTTCCGCAAACGATCAGATGTTTCTTTGGAAGAATATCAGCTGGAACAGCGAGGAATATTATTGCTTCGGAATGCAGATTAGAAGGAACTTTTCGTAGTTTTTTTGATGATGATCATGAAAAGATCAAAGAAATCCTGGAAATGACATTGGAAGATATTTCCCAGAAATATCAGGTTAAATCAGAAATAAAATATCTGAGTTTTTATAAACATGTCTTCAATAATGCCGAGTTATTTACAAAACTGAAACAATATTGTAAAAATTTGAAATATAAATTTTTAGAAGCAGAAGCAGTTTTTACAGGAGAAGATTTTGGTTTTTTTGCAGAAAAGTATAAAGGATTATTATTCTGGTTGGGAGCAAATCAGGGTGAAAAACAGGATCTTCATTCTTCAAAATTCCTGCCGGATGAAAAAGCAATCGAGGTCGGAATTAATATTTTGTTTGACTTGTTAAGTAGTCTATAGTTTGAAAATTTCCATATTTGATATTGTTAGCTTCGAAGTTTACAAAGAAAAACGAAGATTCAAACATCTGAATGTCCGAAGAACTTCCGATTGTTTGGAAAAGATCAACATTCCGAAGAGTTAACGCTCATTCGGAAGTTAAAAAGAGGTAAAATATGAAAAAACAATTACTTCCGACAATATTT
>DRTC01000571.1 GCA_011372345.1 Candidatus Cloacimonadota bacterium | reverse complement strand
TTTCGTTACTGCCTTCAACAAAGTTCCGTTCAATAGATATTTCCTGAATACCCTGATCGTCTCGTTTTCTGTTGTTTTTGGAGTGATCGTAACGGGTTCGCTGGCTGCTTATGCTTTTGCCCGTATGCAGTTCAAAGGCAGAGAATTTCTTTTTTACCTCTTTATCAGTATGATGATGGTGCCTCAGCCTGTTTACCTGATCCCTTCCTACATTGTTTTGAATCATCTCGGCTGGCTCGATACATTCCTTGCTTTGATCGTGCCCTGGATCGCCAATATTTTCACGATCTTCCTCTTACGACAGCAATTCAAGACCATTCCGCAGGAACTGTTCGATGCTGCTTCCATCGACGGCTGCAGTCGTTTCGGAATTCTCTGGAAGATCGTTTTACCTCTTTCCAAATCTGTGCTCGCTACTGCTGCCATTTTCTCTTTTATCGGAAGTTGGAACAGCTTTATGTGGCCTCTCGTTATGATCGACAGTCCGCATCTGCGCGTTTTGCAAGTTGGATTGAGTTATTTCTCATTGGAAGCATCTTCCCAGACAACTCTCCTCATGGCAGCTTCGACTTTCAGTATTCTTCCTCTCCTGATCCTGTTCCTGTTCGCGCAAAGACAGATCATTTCCAGTTTTGCTTCAAGTGGATTGAAAGGGTAGTTTAAATAAAAACTTGCCAAATCTCAAAAATTTGGCAAGTTTCCGTTTCGTTGATTTATTTCTCAGCCAATCCATATTTTTCCATAATCCTCGCTAAAGTCGGATAAGTCGTATTCAACTCAGCGATAACTTTTGCTTTATTCCAATTATATTTTTCCAGAGCTTTGCGGACTGCTTTGCATTCTGCTTTTTCGGATATATCTTTTAAGGAAGTTTGGGTTGAGGTTTTAGAAGATTCTTTTTCGATCGGATAAAAATTTATTTGATCGTCTGTAATGAGATTACTTTCCGGACAACTGATAGAAAGGTTTTCCATCGTATTCTGTAGTTCACGCACATTCCCTTCCCAGGAGTATGATAGCAACTTTTCTTTTGCTTTTTCAGTAAAATACGGGATCGGAATATAATTGTAATTTCTCTCACAATATCTGGAAATATAATGATTTGCTAACAGAATGATATCATCTTTTCTGTCACGCAAGGGCGGAATAAAAATCGGAAAGGAATTGATCCTGTAAAATAATTCTTTGCGGAAATTACTCTCTCTTATTTCTTCGATGATATCCTTGCTGGAAGCCGTTATCAGACGGATATCTACTTTGATTATCTGCTCATTTCCGATGGATTGGATCTCCCCTTCCTGCAAAACTCGTAATAGCTTTGTCTGTAAACTTATATCCATATCACCGATCTCATCAAGGAATAAAGTACCGTTATGGGCTAACTGGAATTTTCCTTTTCGTTTGGAAGTTGCTCCTGTAAACGATCCTTTCTCATGACCGAAAAGTTCGCTTTCCAGAAGATCTTTCGGAATTGCAGAGCAGTTGATGGCAATGAACGGATTTTCCGACCTTTTGCTTAATTTATGAATTGCTCTGGCAACCAGTTCTTTGCCGGTTCCGGTTTCTCCCTGCAATAAAACATTAGAATCCGTAGGTGCGACATTTTTTATCTGCTCGAATACTTTCAGCATTTTCTCACTTTTGCCGATCATTCCCTCGAAACCGTGATCTTCCCGAAAGCGTTTCAATTCTTTTTTTTCCAGACCTTCCGAAATCATAATAGAAGTGAAATTACTCACGAATTCTTCTGCCTGTTTCAAGTCGATTTCTGTGAACGGCTCCTTTTCCGGAAAGTGCCTGTCCAGATATAATGCTCCGATGATCGCATCAGTTTCATCTCTTAAAACAACGCAAATTACAGATAAGAAAATATTCCCGACAATGCTTTTTTTTGTTTTAAGGTTTGTATCTTTTATCGCATTTTTAATATAGCAGGATTTTTTCTGCTTTAATGCTTTTTTAAGAATTGTATGGCTGAACTTTATTTCTTTCAGAGTGGGAGATTTGAACAGTATCTGCTCAAATTTGTTGATCAACAGGCAGCAATCAGCATTGACTTGCGAGCTTAAAAATGCTAACAGCAATTCATAAGTAGATTTGGGATTGTAATTATTTAAAGATGTCTTCACATATTTCACAAAATTATCATAACGATTATTTGTTTTTCGTGTCATTACCTTTTCTCCGCTTTTTTTAATGATTCGAGATTTTTATTTGATAATGTTTTTGTAAAGGATAAATCTAAAAAAAATCAGGATATAATTTTGGAAAGAGATTTTACTACGATTTTTTTTACTTGAACAAGATTGGAATCCTGTT
>DRTC01000570.1 GCA_011372345.1 Candidatus Cloacimonadota bacterium | reverse complement strand
TAAATAATTCACACTTGACTTAAAAACCATCATTTAAAAGAAATACATCGATTTTCTTGAGGTGAAAATGTATCGGATATTGATCAACGGGATAGTGCAGGGAGTAGGTTTCAGACCTTTTGTCTATAAAATTGCAGTAGAACTGGATTTGAAAGGTTTCGTGTTGAATTCGACAAATGGCGTTCAGATCGAAGTAGAAGGTTCGGAAGATTCTATAAATACATTTGTTCATCGAATTAAAACAGAGTTACCTCCGGCTTCTATAATCAAAGAATTCACATTTGAAAAACATCCTGATAAGAATTATCAAAATTTCGAAATAAAAATAAGTTCCAAAACCGCAGGTTCGACTCTTATTTCTCCCGATCTTGCTGTATGTGAAGATTGTGTGAACGAATTTAATGATCCGAAAGATCCTCGCTTTCAATACGCTTTTATAAATTGCACAAATTGCGGACCTCGCTATTCTATCATCGAAAATACGCCTTACGATCGACCATTCACTTCAATGAAACATTTTAAAATGTGTGATTACTGCAAAGATGAATATACAAATCCTTTGAATCGCAGATTTCACGCTCAACCTGTTGCCTGTCCGGAGTGCGGTCCTCAACTAAAATTTCTGGATAAAACTTTCCGGGAAGTCGAAGGTGATCCGATCCAAAATACAATTTCAGCTTTGAAGAATGGAAAAATTGTCGGAATAAAAGGGATCGGAGGATTTCATATTGCCTGTGATGCTGCTAATTACGAAACGGTCGAGGAGCTTCGTAAAAGAAAAAATCGTCCGCATAAACCTTTTGCTGTGATGTGTTTTCCGGAAAGAATTCAGGATATTGTCGAAATAAATAATGAGCAGTTAAAATTACTGAAATCACCTGCTGCTCCGATCTTGATCTTGCCGAAAAAAAATAAATATCTTGTTCCTAAATTGAATTTGGGAACAGAATTTGAGTCAAAATCAATCGATGATTCGTTCCCAAATTCAATTTGGGAACGAGAAAAGCGAGAATATCTAATTGCTCCAAATATAGCACCACAAAATCCCAATATCGGAGTTTTTTTACCTTACGCTCCTCATCATTATCAAATCTTAAATAAAGATTTACCTTTTCTCATCATGACTTCCGGAAATTTTCACGATGAACCAATTGCGGTTGAAGAAAAGGAATTGATAAAATTATGTGATGCTTTTTTAACACACGATCGTCACATTTTAAACCGTTCCGATGATTCCGTTATTCGTGCTTCAGAATCTCAAAATATTATGATCAGAAGGTCGAGAGGATTTGTTCCAACTCCGATAAAATTGCCATTCCAAACAAAACAAACTTTAGGAGCGGGTGCAGAACTGAAGATCACTTTTTCTTTATCCAAAGAAGAATCTCTATTTTTATCTCCTTATATCGGAAATTCCAACAGTAAAGAAACTCTTGATTTTTACATTGAAACTTTTTTGAAGTATAAAAAATGGTTCAAACTTGAGCCGGAATTAATTGCCTGCGATCTTCATCCTGATTATATGACAACCAGATTTGCGGAAAATTTGAACCTTCCACTGAAAAAAGTTCAACACCATCACGCTCATATTGCCGCAATTATGGCAGAACATCATCTCGATGAACCGGTTATCGGAATTTCTTATGACGGAACAGGTTATGGAACAGACGGGAAAATATGGGGAGGTGAGATTCTGCTCGTTGAATATGAAAAATGCGAGCGTTTATTTCATCTGAATTATATGCCGCTTCCCGGAGGAGATGCTGCCATCAAACATCCGATCAGGATCGCTTTTGCTTATCTTTCCAAATTTGGCATCGATATTTCTTTTTTAGAAGATATTTCAGATTTGGAGAAAAATATCATCTCAAAACAATTGCAGAATAATTTCAATGTTTTCCAAACTTCGAGTATGGGAAGATTGTTCGATTGTGTCGCTGCGATGCTTGGTTTGTATCCTGAAATATCGTTTGAAGCGCAAAGTGCAATGGCTCTGGAATTTCTCTGTCAAAATAAACCTGTTTTCGAGGAAGAATTTTATTCTTATAATATAGATGATCAGATTATTAGAATAAAAAATATAATTTCTGAAATTGCCGAAGATATTTCAAAAAATACCGCTCCTGAAACTATCGCTCGCAAATTTCATCATACAATTTTAAAATTTACTTTGGATTGTGTGCAAAAGGCTTATAAATTATCAGGGACCAAAAAAGTTGTACTTTCCGGCGGTGTAATGCAGAATGAAGTCATTTTGGAAGGTTTGAAATTCATATTGGAAAAGAACGGTTTTGAAGTTTTTCTGCCTTCGGAATTGACACCAAATGATGGTTCGATTTCGGTTGGTCAAGTAATGGTAGCGAACCGGAATGTTTAAACATCGGAATGTTCATCAACTTTCCAGGGGAAAGATGAAAGGTCTTCCGATTGTTTTGAGATTAAAATCAAACATTCCGAAGTGTTTGCACAAATTCGTAAGCTGTTAGAGGAGAAAAATATGTGTATAGCAATTCCAGCTCAAGTAGTGGAAATTGAAGGTGAAAAAGGTATTGTAAACCTGGGTGGAGTAACGAAAGAAATAATGTTTTCTTTTACTCCGGAAGCCAAAGTCGGAGATTGGGTTTTGATGCACACAGGTTTTGCCTTGAATGTTATTACAGAAGAAGATGCGCATGAAACTTTGAAGATATTTGAGGAAATGGACACTTATGCCGTCACTTAATCTGAAAAAATACCGTGATCCTCAAGCGATCAATGAGATCGTAGAAGAATTGAAAAAGTGGGAAAAACCGCTTAAGATAATGGAAGTTTGCGGTTCTCATACCATGGCGATCGGACATTGGGGAATCCGAAAACTGCTTCCGAACAATATTTCGTTGATCTCGGGTCCGGGTTGTCCTGTTTGTGTAACACCGAGTTCTTTGATCGATGAATTGATGAAGTTAGACGGCGTAACGATTGCGGTTTTTGGTGATATGCTGCGAGTTCCGGGAAAAGAAGAAACTCTTGAGCAAGCCAGAGCCAGAGGTTTGGATGTGAGGATGGTCTATTCTCCACTCGATGCTTTGAAATTTGCAGAAGATAGAGAAACTGTATTCGTTGGAATCGGCTTTGAAACGACCATTCCCGGTATCGCTCAAACCATCTTGATGGCAAAGAAAAAGAATCTGAAAAATTTCTCTGTCTTTCCCGCTTTCAAACTCGTTCCACCAGCATTAGAAGCACTTCTTTCTGCAGAAGATATTCAGCTGGATGGTTTCCTGCTTCCGGGTCATGTGAGCGTGATCATTGGAGCGGAATCGTATAAAAACTTGCCTGAAAAATACGGAATCGGCGGTGTTGTGGCAGGTTTCGAACCTCTCGATATTTTGCGAGCAGTGAAATATCTTACACTTCAAAACGAAGAAAACAAACCGGCAATCGTGAATGAATATAATCGAGTTGTGAATCTGACCGGAAACAGGAATGCCCAAAAAGTGATCGATACGGTTTTGCATACTGAAGATGCTCTTTGGCGGGGAATTGGTTGGATTCCGCAGTCAGGTTTAGGAATTCGAGAAGAATTCACAGAATTCGATGCTTCCAAAAAGTATGGAATTACTTTGAAGGAAGTGGAAGAAAATACAGGCTGCAGATGTGCTGATGTTCTGAAAGGTAAGATCATTCCACCGGAATGTCCATTGTTTGAAAAAGCCTGTAATCCATCACATCCGATTGGACCATGTATGGTTTCGTCGGAAGGAAGTTGTGCTGCATATTTTAAGTATGAAAGATGATTGGCTCACCAGTCTTCGATAAATCTACGACCTGGCAGGCGGATTCTCACGGATTGAACGAATAAGAAACTTACTAATCCGGCAGTTGCCGGATTGTGAAGTTTTAACAACCGATAAAAACTTTACGAATGATTGATTTGGAGTAAAATAACCATGTTATTTTATGCATCAACACGGTTGATGCTTTCCAAAAAAAGGGAAAAAATGAAAGAAGAAATAATAGCTCTTGGTCACGGCAGTGGAGCGGGACTAACAAGAAAATTGATCAATGATATTTTCGATAAAAATTTTAAACTTCCTTCTCTTGAAGATGCTGTTGAAATCGAGAACAGAATGGTAGTTACTACAGATTCGCATGTAATCAAACCGATCTTCTTTCCGGGTGGAGATATTGGAAAATTATCTGTAACCGGAACTGTGAACGATGTTGCGATGAAAGGAGCGATCCCGAAATATCTGTTGATTACTTATATTATAGAAGAAGGATTCAAAATCAACGACCTGAAAACAATTACTGAATCTGTTCAAAAAGCAGCGGAAGAAGCAAATGTAAAGATCATTGCCGGAGACACGAAAGTTGTGGAAAAAGGTAAAGCAGACGGAATTTATATCACAACTACAGGAATTGGTTTTCTTCCCGAAGGTGTGAACCTTTCTTCAAAAAATATAAAAATCGGAGATAGAATTATCATTAACGGAACTTTGGGTGATCACACTGTAGCAATAATAAATGCTCGTGAAAATCTGGGGCTTACTCCAGCTCCACAAAGCGATTGTGCTTCTTTGAATGAACTTGTTCAATTAATGCTGAAACATGGAAATGTGAACTTTCTGCGAGATGCTACCCGTGGCGGGGTTGCGACAATTCTAAACGAGGTGACAGAAGATACCGGTTTCGGAATCATCATCGATGAAAAGGAATTTCCCATCAAAGAAGAAGTGGAAGCAGTTTGCGGTCTTCTCGGTCTGGATGCTCTTTATATGGCAAATGAAGGGAAACTGGTTTCATTCATAAGTGGAGAAACTTCCAAACTGATAAATGTGATGAAAAAACACAAACACGGAAAAGAATCCGCAATAATCGGAGAAGTCACAAACGAAGTGAAAGGCGTTTATCTGCGAACTTCTATTGGTGGATTGCGTCCGCTTTTGATGCTGGAAAGTGACCCTCTACCGAGAATATGTTAACCGCAAAGACGCGAAGAACGCAAAGAAGAACCTTGAAAATGTTTCTCTCAAAATCTCTTACTAATTAACACTTTCAAGGTTGTCTGTAATACAGTTTTCAAAAATGTTGATTTCATAGAATAAAACTTGTTTTGCTGAACCTTGAAAGAGTCAATTGATAGAATAATTTGAAAGAGACTTTTTCAAGGTATGCAATATTTTTGTTGCCAAAATGCACACATTGGATTAGATTTGTTTTATGAAGATATTTAATTGGAGTAAAGAGAAGAATATCTGGTTAAAAAAGAACCGAGGTATTTCTTTTGAAGATGTCCTATTTTACCTGGAAAACGATGGTCTTCTTGATGACCTGGAACATCCAAACAAAAAAAATATCCAAACCAGAATATTTTTGTGATTAATATTGAGAATTATGCTTGTTTAGTCCCATATATTGAATCGGACACAGAAATATTCCTGAAAACAATAATTCCAAGCAGAAAAGCAACAAGTAAATATTTGGAGAAAAAAGATGAAAAATAATTTTGATAAGGATGATATGGAAATACTCAAATCTTTTGAGAATGGAGAATGGAGAACTTCGGGTAATATTGAAAAACGAAGTTCGGAATTAAGACTATATGCTCGAAATACGATAAAAAAAGATAAACGAGTAAACATCCGAATTTCTTCCCGGGATTTGAAAGAATTACAGAGAAAGGCGATTCAAGAAGGTTTACCATATCAAACATTTATTTCCAGTATTCTTCATAAATTCGTGAATGGAAAATTCAGATATCAGGAATAACAGAACCATGAAAATGTTTCTTTCAAGACTTCTTCCTGCTTAACGCTTTCATGGTTGAATGAGAAACTTAACCTTTGCGCTCTTTGCGTCTTTGCGGTAAAAAAAGGAAAAATTATGCACGAAGGAGCAATAGTTCATTCGTTATTTGAAATAGCCAAAGAGATAAAAGATAAAGAAAAGCTGGTCGAGATCAAAGAAGTTAAGATCATTGTCGGGAAATTCCATCAGATCGTAGAAGAAGTAATGATGATGCATTTTGACTTGATGAAAACCGAATATGAAGGTTTTGCAGATGCCAAACTAATTATGAAAGAAATCGATGTGAGGATAAAATGCAGAAACTGCGGAGAAGAAACGATCCTGAATGAACCGATTTTTTTCTGCGAAAAATGCGAATCGTTTGATACGGAATTGATCACAGGAAAAGAATTGCATATCGAGACGATCGAAGGGATGAGAGATTGATTTACATAAAGTGCGATGAACAATATGTTTTGTGAAGAAAACCTTGAAATGGTTTTTCCCAGAGGATTATATTTTTGTAAATCTTGTTAATATCGATCAATATTAACATCGGAATGTTGAATTAAAATAAAAAAGGATCAGATATGAAGAAAACCATATTATTCACTATCTTGTCTATCTTGATCTTCCCGCTGTTTTCTGCAGTTGGTGATTCACTCATCGTGCAAACCTTCACCTTTGGTGACATTGAAAAACGCAGAGATTTCTTTGATTTCCCTGATGATGAACGAACCTGGGAAAAGATTTATATGCTTAGAACTTTGAAATGTGATGAGCAAACTAAACAAGACAGTTTCCCTTGCGGAGAGTGGGATTACTGCACTTACACTCTTCTTCATATTCCGGTTAACGATACGGTCGAAGTCTTCGAATTGGATAACTATGTAACTCCTTACGGAATTGGACTCGACTTGAACGGAGATTGCGGGTGGACATACATTTATGATGTTACGGATTATGCTCCTCTTTTAAAAGGCAGATTAGATATTTCATCCGGCAGTCAATCTGAACTTCTCGATCTGAAGTTTGTCTTTATAGAAGGAATTCCACCACGAGATGTTATTTCTGTGAAAAATCTTTATGAATGGGGAAATTATAAATACGAAAAAATCGCTGTTGATAGTGTTATGAAACCATTTGAACTGATTTTTGATCCTAAAGCCAGCGGATATAAAATGCGAGCCAGGATTTCCGGTCATGGACATTTTGGTCCGCGAAACTGCTGCGAATGGGATCGCAAAACTCATACTTATTATGCCGATGAGAGTATTTTATTTCGTTGGATAATCTGGAAGAATTGCGGTGATAATCCTATCTATCCGCAAGGTGGAACCTGGCAATTTGATCGAGCCGGCTGGTGTCCGGGAACTCCAGTCGATACATACGATTATGAACTGACGAATATTGTGGATCCTGGTGATACGATAATGTTCGATTATGGAATTGAAATGTATCGAGATAACGGTGAAAAGGACGGAATGTTTCGTCAGTGTCATCAACTTTTTTCTTATGGAAAACCGAACTTCAGAATCAATGCTGAAGTTTATGATATTATTGTTCCTTCCAATAAAGACAGTTACAGCAGGATAAATCCCATCTGCACAAATCCGGAAATCATTATTCGCAATTCCGGAAAAGATCCTTTGAAAACTTTAACTATCAAATACGGATTATGTTCTGAAAAAAAGTATATTCATAAATGGTTCGGAAACCTGGAATTTTTGGAAAAAGAGAATATCATTTTGCCGCATATCGATTGGGAAAGTCCTGACAGTATTTTTGTCGTAGAAATTTCCAAACCGAACGGACAATTCGATGAATATCCAAACAATGATAAAATGACTTCTATCGTGTTTCGTCCGCAAATACTTCCCGGAAAATTCCTTATGCATATCGAAGCACAAGGTTTGGGAAGAGCAAAAGATAATGCTTATACGATCACTGATGATGTCGGGAAAATTTTGTATGAAAAAGAAGGATTTGAGGACAATGAAATTTATGAAGAATTGATCGAGCTTCCTACCGGATGTTATGAATTGAAGATCATCGACCGCAAGGAGGACGGAATGATACGACAATGGTGGTATCGAAATTCAAATCCCGGATTGGTCGGTAAGAACGGTATGATCGAGATTCTGGATGAAGAAAAGAACCTGTTGAAGCGTCTGAAATACGATTTTGCAGAAGCGGAGATCTTTCGGTTTCGTGTGGAATGATCTTTTGGCTCGCGGATTTTCAGGGATTAAACGGATAAGAATGAAACCACTAATTGGCACGAAAAAAATGATTAATGAAACACACCTCCCCCGATAAATCGGGTACTCCTCTCAAGAGGAGATTTTCTTTGTGTCTTTCTTTGTGCCTTTGTGTCTTTGTGGTGAATTGTGGAGAAAAAGATGGAAAACAGATGTAAAATCGAATGGATTGAAATTCCTGCTCCAAACTTGGAGAAAGCGAAAGAGTTTTACTCAAAAATTTTCGGTTGGGATTTCTCTGAATACAGTCGTGATTATCTATTTTTCAAAGCAGGAAACATCAAAGGTGGATTGAACAAAAACAAAAAGCCGTGTTCAGAAGGAATAGGTTTTTCGATAACCGTTATAGATATTGATCGAACAATTGATAAAATCGTAAAATTAGGTGGCAAACTAATAAAAGAAAAATATAATATCGGGAAAGGTTTTGGATATTGTGCAAGTTTTGAAGATTCGAACGGGAATGTTTTAGAGTTGTGGGCGGAAAGGTAGCATCATGTCTGAAATAGAAAAAGGTAGATTGTAAGAAAGAAATGAAATCAACAACTTTTGCCTTATTAATTATAGCATTTATTTTTTTAAAAGGAAACGAATCTATGAACTACAACAAACTTACTCCTTTAGAAGAGCAGGTCATCATCCATAAAGGAACAGAACGACCATTTTCCGGAAAATACTACAAACACGATAAATCCGGAACATACCTCTGTAAAAGATGTAATGCTCCTTTGTATCACTCAGATGATAAGTTTGATTCCGGTTGCGGCTGGCCCAGTTTTGAAGATGAAATCGAAAATGCTGTGAAACGAAACCCGGATGTAGATGGAATTCGTACTGAAATTGTCTGTGCAAATTGCGGAGCACATCTCGGTCACATTTTTCTGGGAGAAGGCTTTACAGATAAAAACACTCGACATTGTGTAAATTCATTATCCTTGAATTTTATAGAAGAAGTGTCTCCGGAAACTCAAAGAGCGATCTTTGCCGGAGGTTGTTTCTGGGGTGTGGAATATCATTTTCAAAAACTGGATGGAGTTCTGCAGGTCATCTCCGGATATATTGGAGGAAAGACCGAAAATCCAACTTATAAAGAGGTTTGTTCGGGATCAACAGGTTTTGCGGAAGCAGTAGAAATAACCTTTGATCCGGAAATAGTTTCTTATGAAAAACTGGTTAAATTATTCTTTGAAATCCACGATTTTACTCAGATTAATCGGCAAGGACCAGATATAGGAGAACAATATCGATCGGCAATTTTTTATCTCGATGAAGGTCAAAAAAAAACTGCAAATAAAATCATCAAACAACTTCTGAAAATGGATTATGATGTTGCTACTACCTTGGGAAAAGCAGAAAAATTCTATCCAGCGGAAGATTATCATCAGGATTATTATCTAAAAACAGGGAAATATCCGTATTGTCATTCTTATCGGAAAATTTTCGATTGAATATTATTGACACCAAATTCAGTAACACATTTTTGACATTCGTAACACGGAGGTTAGATGTCGGAATTAGTTAGATTTGGTGTTTCTCTGGAAAAGGAACTTCTAAACAAATTTGATCATCTTATCAAGAAAGAGAATTATCCTAATCGATCCAATGCAATTGCGGATATTATTCGCGAAAAACTGATCGAACAGGAATGGAATGAAGATAAAATTATTACCGGTGTTATTTCTCTTGTTTTTGATCATCACAAACACGATCTGCTGAATAATCTTACCAATATCCAACATGAAAATCACGAACTGATAATTTCATCGCAACATATACATTTAGATCATGATTACTGCTTCGAGATTGTTGTGGTAAAAGGAAAACCGAAGAAATTGAAAAATCTCTGCACCAAACTGAAAGCAGCGAAAGGTGTTAAACATGCAAATCTTAATCTGGCAACAACTGGAGAAATTTAATAAAATTATTCACCAAGAACACGAACAAACATTAACAAATTAAATTATAACTTCGTGATTCTTCGTACATTAGTGCCTTCATGGTGAGAAAAAAAGGAGATGTTGATGGGAAATGAACTAACGATATTATTAGTTACGGCTTTATCAATCGGTTTTTTACACACTTTATTCGGACCGGATCATTATCTTCCATTCATAATGATGTCCAAAG
>DRTC01000569.1 GCA_011372345.1 Candidatus Cloacimonadota bacterium | reverse complement strand
TCCATCTATGCAGGGCTAAAGATCCAATTTCTTGAAAGGGAAAAATTATTTCCTTTTTCCTTTTATAATAATACAAGAAGGGAAAGAAAATGTCTCACCTTCCTCATTTTACATAAACTTGAAGATATGCTTATAAAGAACATTAAAAGCCCACGATTTTAATCGTGGGAAAATTTAAATACACGACCATTTAACCATTTTAATGGTTTTGAAACCGTTGAAACAGTTAATAATATCGGTTTTCTTTTTACCCACAACTGAAGTTGTGGGCTTCTCTTAAAAACACCATATTTGTGTGTAATGGACAACCTCACAGGAAAGGGTTGGATTGAAGTAGAAATCTGATTTTATATCGATAATAAAATGACATAACCAGCAATAAGCAGGAGTAAACTGAAATTTGGAATATTCCAAAAATCCTGTTTCGGAATGGGAGTATTTATTCTTTCTTTCGAGCTGATCTCAACTTCGTTTATTTTCCGAAAACTGGAAAAAAAAGCATTCTCAATTATCCGGAGAATATTTTTATCCTTTTTTTTTTCGATTTGATAATACTTAATAAAAATCGGAACAAAAGATATGGTTGCTACCAGGAAAAAGAAAAAATTACTGTTTGCTTTTCTCATAGGAAAACAAGCTAATATACTTTCAATTGAATTCGTACTTGCCAGAAACACAGAGAGCAGCAGGATAAACAGGATGCGAAGAACAACCAGAATCTGTTCATCGAAAGGAATATTAAAGATGATCCCTAAAAGGAAAAAGGAGAATAAAAAGGGAAGCAATTTTAAAATGGTTTTCAGCCAGACAAAAATAACAGCTGGAGAAATGATAAGATAAACGAGAGTTAGAAAAAAAATCAGCAGAAATAGTTTTATTTGAACGGTGGTTGAAATTAATAAACCAAAAAGAACAACGATAATTTTCAGGATAGAGTTTTGTTTTTGAAAAAAAGCATGTTTATTCATGCGGTAAATTTATTTTTCTTCGAATTCAATAAGTATTTCGAGCCAGCTTTTAACGGTTTTTCCTTTTTTTTCAGCAGGTTTAAATTTCCATTTCTGTTCAACTGTTTCAACTGCGATCTCATCTAATCCGCCCGGACCAGACATCAATGATTTCTGTACTTTGATATCACCTGTTTTTCCATTATCAAGCACTTCTACTTTCAGAATGAGTTCCCCTTTTTTTTGCATGCCTTCCGGTAATTTCGGATTTTCTTTTTTGATGATCTCCGGAGGAATGTCGTATTCAGGTTCTTTAACATCTTCTTCATCGATGATCGGAATTTCTTTACTTTCTTCAGTTATTTCTTCAATTTCGTCTGGTTTTTCTTCTGCTTCTGCTTCCTCTAATTCTTTTGCTTTTTCAGCTTCCGCCAATTCTTCAAGGTAAGGAAGATGCTGTAATCTCTTAAAATTACCACCATCATAAAAGGTTTTTATATTATTGCTGTACTGGCTGGCATCATTTTCTTCCAGAATTTTATCAAAATTAGATTTTGCGGAAATACTGTCAGATAAGATAAAATAATTTACATAACCAAGGGTGTAGATTGCCTGTTCATAAAATTTATGTTCTGGATTTTCAGCAATTATTGTCAATTTTCGAACCGTTTCTTCCGGTTCATTTGCCAGCAAGTCCAGAGCATTTTGATAATCAAGGATTTCCTGTTTTTCCTCGGGAGTAATAAATTCGACTTCTTCATCATTCAAGAGGGAAACAGCAGCATGTGTGTATTTATTTTGGGAGAAATCTTCTTTCAGTAAGTTTAGAATTTCATCAGCTTTCAAACTATCATTATAAACGAGTTTATATATCCAGATCTTAACGAAATGAGCAAACGGAATAAATTCATTTTCATATTTTTCAAGGACTTCTTCTGCCTGGGATATCTTGAGATTCAGTTGTTCATATTGGTTCGATTTCTGAGATTCTGAAATATAAAGAGAATCTGCCTGAAGATGAGGATAGGAAATGAGCAGACTATCGATTCGCTCAGCTAAAGAATCACAAACTGCAGAAGTTTCATTCTTCTGTTCGATTAAATTCAATATATCTTCTTCCGGCATTTTTTGACTTTCAATTTTCAAAGAATCTGATTTTAAAAGAGAATCTTGTTGGGAAGATTTTGTGATCTGGTTTGTTAAAAAATCAATTTCAGAATCAAGGTTATTTTTTTGACCAATCAGATCATTATACAAAACTATTACAGAATCCGGAATAACAGCAGTAGAATCATCGCTGGTTTGAAGATCGGTCAGTTCCAAATTCAAGGAATCGATATCTGCGAGAAGTTTATTCTTATAAGAAATAATATTATCATAAACAAAAAGTGCCGAATCAGGCATTTCCAGAGTTTCCAGGTAAAATTCAGCCAATCTGAACTGCTGATTGACCAGCTCTTCGGGAGTTATATCCTGGCTCGGTTCATAATATTGAATTATCTGACTGGCAACAACACCTTTGGAAATGGCGGTTTCGATGAATTCCGAATCCCTGTTTTCTTTGGAAACTCTGTTATAATACTCGATCGCTTTCGTATAATCATGAATTATCTTAAAATATATTTCGGCTGTATAAAAAGCAGCTTCAGCAGCTAACAATGACTTTGGATTATCCTGCATGATCATATCCAGAAGCGTAATGGCATCATCGGTTTGATCAAGATTTGCCAGACAACGGGCTTTTATCAGCTGAATTTTTGAGATCTTATCTTCTCGATATTCCTTTTTAATTAAATTTGCAGCATATTCGAGAGCTTCTTCATATTGCTCAAGCAGGAGATAATTATAAGCAATATAATAACGAGCATCAAATTTCAGACTTCTTGGTAATTTCGATTCTAAAAGCGAGAAAAAAACTTCATTAGATTTTTCATATTTTTTAGAATTATGGTAACTCTTTCCTAAAGCAAGAAAAGCTGACTCATATTCGTCAGATTTCTGGTATTCATCTATGATCTTCTGAAAATAATATTCAGCTTCGAGATAATCTTTATCTGTTAGATGATAATTTGCTAAAAGGAGAATTGCTTGCGGATGGCTATCTTTAAAATCCGGATTTAAGGAATAATCTTTGAGAATCTTATAAGCTTCCTGCTTATTATTAAAGAGATAGTTAGCTTTAGCAATATAAAGATGAGATTCAGGAACGAATTCGCTTTCCGGATAAAACTTTATCAAGTCTTTGAATTTTTCAATGGATTGGCTGTAATTCGTGGATTTATAAAATAGACATTGAGCAAGCATAAAAAGAGCATCATCTGCATATTTGCTGTTTTTATAGTTAGTTAGGACAAGACCGCATTTTTTCATTGCTTTTGTATAATTCTGGATAGCAGTGGAATTTGGTTTTCCGTTTTCTCTTAAAGGCTGATCTTGAGCGGCTTTGAAGAATTTTTTCGCATTATAAAAAGTATTGTAATAGGCGCAGCTTGATAGTATCAGGATAAAAACTAATAGAGATATGAATTTACTTTTCATGATTTCCTATATTATTCCCAATCACCCAGCCTGTGTGAAAACTGTAAATCAACTTGCCAAGTTGAGAACTCAAGTTACTTATAATATTTATCTCAAGCGATATTTTGAGTTCATTATCCGCCACGGAGTGTCGGACTACTGTTTTCACACAACCTCACCGCTTGGGAATGCAATTTCAAGTTAAACGGAGATTTTCTTTTTTTGTTTAAAGAATGATGAACATCAATTATCGATTGTTGAAGAAAACTCAACCTTCATTCAATCCTGAACCTTGAACCTCTGAACCTCTGAACCTCTGAACCTTGAACATAATTTTTATCAATAAGTATCAAATTTCCCAATTGCACTTTCTACAGCATGCAGAATTTCCCTGGTTTTGACTTTTTTCATCATGTTATTGTGATCATCGAATAACGGTCTATCAATATCAAGGTGATCAACTGTTTTTCTTATTTCCTGATGAGCGATTTGAGTTCCTTTTCCAGGTTTGAAATCCCTGAAATCGAGAGCTTGAGCAGCAGCGATAAATTCGATCCCTAAAATACCATAAGCATTATCGATTATTTTCCTGGTTTTTAGAGCCGTGTTCATTCCCATACTAACGAAATCTTCCTGATCAGCAGCAGCAGGAATAGATTGAATAGAAGCCGGAGTTGAAAGTATTCTCTGCTCAACGATCATCATATCAGCAGTATATTGGCTGAGCATGTGACCGGAAAACATACCTGCACCTTTAGTCAGAAAAGCAGGTAAGCCGACACTGAGGGCAGGATTCAGCAAACGATTCAGTCTGCGTTCGGAAATAACACAAACCATTGTTATGACTGCACCCAACATATCGAGCGGTACGCTTACGGGACTTCCCTGGAAGTTAGCTCCGGTTAACACAATGCCATCGTCAGGAAGGAAAATCGGATTATCTCCAACACCATTAAGTTCGATCTCGATTTGTTCTCTTGTCCATCGCAAC
Organism: Candidatus Cloacimonadota bacterium; assembly: GCA_011372345.1. Taxonomy (NCBI): domain Bacteria; kingdom Pseudomonadati; phylum Candidatus Cloacimonadota; species Candidatus Cloacimonadota bacterium. Next base: position 1,149 of record DRTC01000569.1, on the reverse strand, counting down.
TGATCTCTGGCGGCACCTAAAACCTGCGGAGTAGAACGCATACTGTAAGCATCTTGAACGCGAACTTTCATTCCTTTCATCAGGTCTGATCCGGTTATCATCTTTTTGATATTACGGGCAGAAGTTACTGCTCCCTGAAATCCTCTTAGTTTGTGTAAGCGTTCATCATAAGGTTTCAGGTTTGCCATCAAAGCTTCCAAGGTCATAGCCGCCGCAATTTCAGCCTGTTTGATAAATCTTTCCGCTTCATAGATCTGGATAGCAGCCATTCCGGTCATCAAATTACTACCGTTGATCGAGCCTAATCCATCTCTCGCTTGAAGTCCGGGAACCTTGATGCCTGCTTTATCCAAAGCTGCTTTTCCGGATAATCTTTCACCTTTGTAAAATGCTTCTCCTTCTCCCATTAAAAGCAAAGCGATCTGACTCATGGGAGAAAGGTCTCCACAAGCTCCAACACTTCCTTTTTCACAAACTACAGGAGTTACACCTTTATTCAGCATATCCACATAAGTTTGAGTTATGACCGGTCTGATCCCGGAATGACCATTAGCATGAACATTGATCCTCGATAACATGGCAGCACGGACATGTTCGACGGGACAAGGTTCACCAATCCCGGCAGAATGATTATAAACCAAATATCTCTGGAATTGTTTGATCTGTTCATCATTCAAAATGATCTCGGAAAATTCACCAATTCCGGTATTCACTCCATACATGATTTCTTTTTCTTCGATCTTTTTCTCGATAAAAGAACGGCAGTGCTTGATCCTTTCCAAAGCATCAGGATGAAGCTCAACCTTTTCCAAACCAAAAGCGACTTGGTAAACTTGTTCTATTGTTAAGTTTTTTCCAGTAACAATAACTGACATTTTATTCCTCGCTAGATAATTTTTATTGTATTAAGCAAGATCTGACTCGCAATGACCGAAGGAAATAGGATTCGAGGATTGCGACCATTTTTGAGAGATTGTTCTCGACTCGCACTTCGCCAAGAGTCAAATCCAATCTAATAAATTTCTTTTAAAGTTTAGTTCAAATGACCAGTGGTTAATTTTGAATTTCGTAAGTCCTTATTTTTCAACCTCTGTGTCATCTTGAACTAAACTGAAATTGGGTCAAATGTGCCTTCACCTCTGGTCATTT
>DRTC01000568.1 GCA_011372345.1 Candidatus Cloacimonadota bacterium | reverse complement strand
CAATGAGATTTACTCGCCTATGGTAGTGAGATTGCTTCGTTTGTAACAGCAAGAAGAAAATCCCGCAAAGACACGCTTTTTTTGAATTACGCTGAAAAACACTCAGTTATGCAGATCTCATTTTTTATGATATTGATAAAAACAGGTCGTGAAACTGGAATATAAAAAAAGTGAATCTTAGATTCAATATTACAGACGGAACAGAGTTCCGTGAGACAAATAAATGAACAGCAACAATCACAGATACATCATTTTCGGAGCAGGAGCTGTCGGATCAACAGCTGGTGGATTACTTGCTTTGAATAAGAAAAATGCAGTTTTGATCGGCAGGAAAGAACATGTTCAAAAGATCAATAAAGACGGATTAGAACTTAATTCCTACAAAGATTCATGCAAAGTAGAAATTGCTTCCTTTTGCTCGCTTGCAGATATTCAAACACAAAAAAACGATGTTATCATTCTAACCGTAAAATCGCAGGACACTCCTAATAGTTTAAAAGAAATTGGAAAACATTATCCAAAAGAAACTCCGTTCATTTCTCTCCAAAACAGTGTTCTTAATGAACCGGAAATTGTTAAGTATTTTCCAAACTGTTACGGGGGAGTTTTCAGAATGACAACCCATTTACTGGAATCCGGAATTGTAAATTTTCGAAAAGTCGGTAGAATCATTCTCGGGAAATATCCAAAAGGGAGAGATAAGTTTATTGAAAATGTTGCTGATGATCTCAAAGATTCCGGTTTCGATGTTAGTGTTTCCGAAGATATAATGAATGATAAATGGCTGAAGCTGGCGTTGAATGTAACGAGTGTTGCTACCGGAATGTTCAGTAATCCCCAAATCGACAGGAATCTAACCAATCAAGTTAAGATCAAACTCCTCGAGGAAATCGAAATTGTATTGAAATCTGCAAAGATCGATGCCACTCCCTGTTCTTCAAAGGATAAAACCATCCAGCAGATGATCGAACATTTCAAAAAAACAGCAGCACCTTATAAACCGAAAATACCTGTTTACAATTCTACTTGGCAGGATCTGCAGAAATCCAAACCTCTCGAAGCGGATTATTTCCTCGGGGTGATCATCGAGATCGCTCATAAAAATAAGATTCGGATTCCTGTTCATGAAAAGATTATGGAAATGTGTAACTTCCTCGAAAAGAACAAATTGAACCAGGAATACTTCCAACAAAAAGATATTGAAACTATCCTGAATCAATAAAAATAAAAAATAATTTGACACTAATAAACAAATTTTTCTTTTTTGGCTCGTGTTGTTTAAAGAAGTTTGAAATTATTATGTGATTCCAAAAAAAAGGTAGTGTATCATAGTTTCTGAAAGATTCTGAAAAGTAATTTCATAAATATGAGAGAGATTATTTGAAATTTGAATTGGGAATTTATCATTAGTTGCATTTGAAAGATGCTCTCTTATCAATTAGTTTAGCAAACGGATAAAAGATGGATTTTTTAAGGCATATCCCAGAAACAGATCAAACCGGTCTTGTTTTTAGGGGAGATTTCCCAAAAGTGCT
>DRTC01000567.1 GCA_011372345.1 Candidatus Cloacimonadota bacterium | reverse complement strand
TTTGAGTTACTGTAGTTCGGAACTTGTTCCGGACAAAATAAATTGTTAATAAAGGGTTCAGAACAAGTTCTGAATCACATTTGATTTACGATTTCTCAATCCTTACTTTGCAATTTGAAAGCACGATCTTCTTCTGGTTAGCATCAGTTAATGATATGCTGATATTTCCTTGAAGACAGCGGTCGTATAATAGAAATCCTGTTCTTTCCGTAAGTTCGGGATTAAAACCGATCATCAGAAAGCATTCCTCCTGTGTAACTCAAAGCTTCGCTTTGAGACCAATCATTTTAATAAATTGATTTTTTTAGCTATTAATGTATAGATCCTTTCTCAAAGCAGAGCTTTGAGTTATATTTTCTCAATTTTAACTTTGCAATTTGAAAGCACGATCTTCTTCTGGTTAGCATCAGTTAATGATATGCTGATATTTCCTTGAAGACAGCGGTCATATAATAGAAATCCTGTTCTTTCCGTAAGTTCGGGATTAAAACCGATCATCAGAAAGCATTCCTCTTTACTGTTCAGGATCGCATTACGACAGATTTCAGTGTTTTCATTCTCTTCCGGAAATGAAATGAAACGAACATAACCGGCATCAAAATGAATTTTCACATGATGATGGATCTTTCGATCATAATATAATTGTTCTGCAAAATAAAATCCATTAATTTTCTTTCGATTCAACTGAATTCCCAGAAAACCGGTTGGTAGAACATAGATCTGATGATTCTCTGAGTTATCCGAAAAAAGTTCCGGATGCTGGGAATCAGTCCGGATATAAAGCTCATCTTTGTGTGATCTGATCACAAAATCCTGATGATGAAGGTATTGCTCCTTAAGGTTCAGTCCCTCGATGCGGAGTCTGTTGTAATTACAGGTTGCTGCTTTCAGATAGACTTGTTTCAGATGTTCATAATCGATGTTCAGAAATTCAGCAAGTTCGCGGGAGGGGAAATTCAAAAAAACAATGTTTTTATTCTGTTCAACTATCTTCTGCCAGATAAAGTGGGTAGATTTCTGCATTTGCAGTTTATTCTGAAATGATTCGGAATAAAAATTTTCAGCGATATTTTTCCAACTGATCTCGATAAAAGTATTTATGGAATCTATCCACTTGAGATAATATTCAGGAGTCTGGGAGAAAACAGATTCCGGCATTTCATTGAAGAATCTTCTTTTCAGGTTTTCCGTGGAAATATCGAGAAAGGGAAAGGCTCTCTTTTTTCTGATCTCCAGAGCAAGCTCTTCTGCTAAATCTATTTCCGATAACGGATCGATGGAATTCTCGCTATTCCGGATCTCCGCAGAAATAGAGATAACATTATTTTCAGATAGTTTCAGGAAATGGTTTACGATTTGGAAAGCAAATTCAGAAAAAGTTTTCATCTATCCAACATACCAGCTCTCACCGAGTTTGACCATGATCAGTTTAGCGATTTCTTTTTCTAAAATACGGGAAGCGATCTTTTTGAATTTATCTTCATTATCGCTTACATAAAATGTTTCTCTGCCTTTATTTTCAGTCTCTGCAAAGGGTAATATCTTTTCCAGACTTTCAGCAATAACCTCCGCACTATCGATAAGATTTACTTTATTTCCCACAATTTCTTTTATTGACTTTTTCAAAATAGGATAATGAGTACAACCGAGAACAAGTGTATCGATTTCATTTTTCAGAAGAGGATCCAGATATTCTGCTATGATCTCTTTCGTGATCTGATGTGATTCCCAACCTTCCTCGACCAGAGGAACAAAGAGGGGACAGGCATGACTGAAAACTTCCGATTTCTTTTCTAACTCAAAAATAGCTTTGGAATATGCCTGACTGCGGATCGTTCCTTCCGTACCAATCACACCTATTTTCTTATTTTTGGAATTGGACACAGCCGAAATCGCTCCCGGTTCGATCACTCCAATAACAGGGATAGAAAGATTCTCCTTTAAATAATCGAGAGCAACTGCTGAAGAAGTATTACAGGCAACAATAATGATCTTTGCACCGTTCTGCACAAGAAACCTGGCATTCTGGATGGAATATTCGCTCACCGTATTTTTTGATTTCGGACCATAAGGAACACGCGCCGTATCTCCAAAATAGATGATATCCTCAAAAGGAAATCTTTTCCTGATCTCCTTGAAAACCGTTAATCCGCCCACACCGGAATCGAAAATCCCGATCGGTTGTTTATAACTGATATTCAACAATATTCCCTCAAAATTTTTTGCCAAAATTGTTCAGGGTTTGAATGTGTCAAGGTGGGAGTTATAAATCCAGGCGGGAAATATTGTTAATTATATTTTCAGCGCTTATCGATCCTATCTATTGACCAGAATTTTAATTGTAGATGATATCTTACCTATCTGTTTATCTGCTTTGCTGTTGTCTGAAGATATAAAATAAAAAATCTGACTCGCATAATGCGACTCGGATTTTGTTTTTGTTCCTTCAATAAATTCTTTCTCAATGCCTTACCAGTTTATTAAAAGTGATATTTCCATTGGAAGTAGTAACGGACAGTTTTTTCCCACCGTTCCCGATTCTGCCTTTCAGATATTTTGAAGACATTTCACTCGTAATAACTTCGATCTCGTTCAGTTTTATTTTTCCATTGGAAGTTATGGCTTCGATATTTATGTTCAGTTTGGAAGGAATAAATAATTCGATGGAACCGTTGCTGGTCGATATATCAAGTTCGTCATTTATTATTTCAGGAATTTCCGCAATGATCCTTCCATTCGATGTATTAGCTTCCAGAACTCCCAGAACATTCGTGATCTCGATCCTCCCATTACTCGTTTTTGCACTGACATAACCATCTACATTATCAACAATGATCTTTCCATTCGATGTTTTCAAAGTTGGATTTCCTTTGGTTCCGGTTATGATTATTTTCCCGTTGGAAGTAGTGATCCTGTTCACTAATAGATCTTTAGGAACTTTAATCTCATAATTAACCGAAACTTTTGCAATTTTTTCCAAATATTTTGTTTCAATGTTCATCTCATTTCCAACCTGAACATCGATCTCTACTTTCTGGAATTCCTCGATTCCATGATTTGTGGATTTGACTGCTTTCACTTCCACGAAATTGTTTTCCCACGCTTCGATCTCGATTTTTCCATTTTTGTTGGTAACATTTAATTCGATGCCTTCCTTCACTTCATAACTCTTGGAAAATTCATCCTTTTCAGTTTTAAGTTGGATGCAACCTGAAAACAATGAAATAAATAATGATAATAAACCGATTTTTTTGATAGCCATTTTAGACCTCCATTTTAATTTATAATTTATCATTTCTAATTTCATAATTTCTATTTATCCTTCCCATTCCTTCAATTTCTCTCTCGCTTTTTGCGCTGGAATATATTCCGGATCAGCATCTTTCCAAACTTCCAAAGAAATATTCAGATGCTCCAAAGCTTTATCTCTTTTTCCCAGATCATCATAAAGCAGAGCGAGTTCATAATGAGTTTCAGGATCGAAAGGCAGGATCGTGACGATTTTCTGAAAATATTCCAGAGCTTCTTTATATTTCTTTAATTTCCGGCAGCAAATTCCGATATACCTGTTTATTTTCACTTTCGTGGGTTTAAGTTCTAATTCTTTGTTATACATTAGAATAGCCTGCTCAAATTTACCATCGATCTCAAACAATTTTCCTTTTGCATTCACAATATTGGAACGAAGCATTTCCACCCCAAAGGTTTTGATCAGGATTTCCACTCCGTCTATTGCTGTCTTCATGTTTTCCTTATCTTCCAATTCCTTATATATCATCAAATATGCCGCAGATAAGAATTGATCCATAGGCGGAGCTAATTGTGTTTTCATTGCTTCGATTGTTTGAAATGCCAGCTCCTTTTTCCCAATTTGAACATATTTCACCATATTCCCAAATTTTCCGAATATAAACATTAATGGAGATTGAAATTTCTCTCGTTCATTTAATTCCATTACCAAATATTCGATCGATCTTTTTATCTGCCCTCTTGTTTCATAGTATGAACTCAAAGAGCTATATACTTTCGCGGAATCCTTCGGAGTTTGGCATAAATCCAAGGCGTTCTGATATTGCCGGAATGCTGCCAAATAATTTCCCGCTATTTCTTCAATATTGGAAAGACTTATCAGGATGGAAATGTTCTCAGGTTCCAGCAGGATCGCTTTTTCATAAAACTTCTTTGCCTGCTGATAATCTCCAAAAGATTTATACAGATCGCCAATATTTGTATAGGAACTGCTGTCTTCCGGGAATTGATCCGCATATTTCTGATAATACCTTAATGCTTCCTCTATATTCCCTTTTTTTTGGTAAGTAGAACCGATTTTTTTGAGGTATTTATATTGGGTAGGATCGATCTTGAGAATGCTTTTATATGCTTCAATTTCTTCATCGATCAGGTTTTTCCCTATCAGGAAAAGTGCCAGAATTTCATAAGCGGAAATATCTTCGGGATATAATTCTATTCTCATTTTCGCCAGAGCAATCCTCTTTTCTAACTCCTGTTTCGTAGAATAGTATTGAATTTTGACCATAAATCTGTATTGTTCGGGCAGTTTGTATAGATACTGCATAGCAGATTGAACCGATTTTTCTATCTTTTCTGTCTGGTTTGAGAAAGAATATAATCCACTGAGATGAAAGTATGCCAGAGCAAAGGTCGGATCTTCCTTGACAACCAGTTCGAGTGTCTCGGTGGCAGTTTGGTAGTCATTATCAAAAAGCATCATCAGACCACTGATAAACATCTTGTAAGCAGGAAGCGAATTTGTCAGCATCTCTGTGACCGGAAGATCATTTGTTTCTTCGAGATAATGCTGCGGGATATCCAAATCTTTCTTTAATTGGGAAGACATCTCATCCGTAAGTATAAAAATATCTTTTCCTTCAAAAGAATTTTCAGCAATAAGTTTCCCGCGTTTTGTTTCGTAAAGACGGGTCTCAATGTGAAAAATATCATTATTGATAGTGAATGACCCGGTTAGGAAATGATCCATATAAGATTCTTCGGCAATTTTCTTTTTGAGAGTGAGCGGCACTCCGATTCCCTTCGGAAATCCAAATTTCTTCAACTTTTCAAGTGTTACATATTCACCCATCATATCAGCCTGATAGATGGTTGAACTTTGAAGAATAATATCTTGAGACAGATCAAAATTAAGAGCAAATTCAAAGCCGTATTGCAGCCAATCATAAGTGGAATCTGCCGATTCATTCCGGAAAGGAAAGGTGGCGATCTTTTTGCGGAATTCGCTTTTAGGGATAATTCTTTCAATTTTCTCGCCTTCTTCATTTTCCAGAGTTACGATTTTTGTAGTCGCTTCCAGATCTTTTTCATTGAAAACAAAAAATAGGAGAATTATTGAAAAAGCGATATTT
>DRTC01000566.1 GCA_011372345.1 Candidatus Cloacimonadota bacterium | reverse complement strand
GTATAAAATCTGCTTGACACTATCCACTTTGTTTAAGATTTAGCCTGTTATTTAAAAAAGATTTTCCAAAAAAAAAATAGATGGAGGATTGAATGAAGTTGCAGCGGAAATCAAACGAAAAGGAGGAGAATTATGAGTAATATCAAAGAAATGAAATATGCTCATAAGGTTCTTAAAAAAATTGAATACACTATTTCCAATATTAATAAGGGTTACACGAACAAAACACTCTATGTGAACATTTCCGGTAATGAGATCAAAGAAAAGCCTGTCACTCAGCAAATGAAAGACCTTTTTATTGGAGGAAAAGGATTCGGTTTATGGCTTCTCTGGAATGGTGTGAAAAATGACACGAAATGGGATAGTCCTGAAAATGAAATCGTTATTGCTTGCGGTCCTCTCGGAGGAACAACATCTTTTGCCGGATCAGGGAAATCTCTCGTTACATCCATCTCCCCCACTACCGGAAGTATTATCGATAGTAATGTAGGCGGACATTTCGGACCGCTTCTAAAATTTGCTGGCTGGGATGCAATGGAAGTGCAGGGAAAAGCAGAAAAAGATGTGATCATTTTTATCGACTCTACGACAAAATCAATTTCCGTCGAAGAAGCACCGGAAGAAAGTATTAATGCTCATCTCGCATCCGAAGAATTCACAGAAATGTATGCAGATACTCCCGCTGAAAAGCAGAATATTTCAGTTGTTTCCGCTGGATCAGGTTCTGATCATACACTCATCGGGTGTCTGAATTTTTCCTGGTGGGATTGGAGAAGACAGGGAACCAGAATCAAACAAGCCGGTCGAGGAGGAATAGGTTCTGTTTTCCGAAATAAGAAAATCAAGGCAATTATCGTTAAAACACCGAATATGAGACCGAAATGGAATATCCAACAAAGACAATCTTGTTCAGGAGAAGGGGTATAGAATGGAAAAAGTAGATCAAATAATTAAGAAATGGAATTCAGATCCTGATTTTGTGATCGAAATGATGCAGGACATTCAGGATGAATTCAAATATATTCCCGAAGAAGCTTTGGAAACAATAACGCTACAAACTAAAGTTCCTCTCGCTCATTTGTATCATATTGCAACTTTTTATAAATCATTCAGTTTAACTCCCCGCGGGAAATACGAAATCCAGGTTTGCACCGGAACTGCCTGTCATGTAAAAGGTGCTCCACTCATAATCGATGCTTTCAAACGAGAATTAAATATTGAAATCGGAGAGACCACACAAGACGGTAAGTTCACATTGGAAGAAGTTCGATGTTTGGGTTGCTGTAGTTTAGCACCGGTTGTGATGATCAACGACGATATTTACGGTGATTTCACTTCCGATAAGATCAAAACGGTTTTGAAAAAATATGACGAGGTAGCTTTATGAAAAAAATAACTATTGGTCTTGCTTCCTGTGGTTTGGCTGCTGGTGCTGGAAGGATAAAAGAAGTAATCAATAAAGAAGTTCAGGATAAAAAACTTCAAATAAATATTCATGAAACCGGTTGCATCGGAATGTGTTATAATGAACCATTGGTCGAAGTTTTCACAGATTCCGGGAATTGGCTTTATGGAAATGTTACAGAAGAAACTGCAAAAGAGATAATCAAACATCATTCCGAAGAAGACAGTCCAATAAAAGAATGGCTGGTGAAAACGGAAAAGATCAAAACCAAAGATGACACTTTTTTTATTAAACAGTTGAAAATTGCTTCCCGAAATTGTGGAATCATTGATTCGACAAATATAGATGATTACATCGCAAAAGATGGTTACAAATCTTTGGACAAAGTTTTAAAAATGACTCCTGAAGATGTTATCGATGAAGTAAAAAGATCAGCAATTCGAGGTCGTGGAGGTGGAGGATTTCCTACTGGAATCAAATGGGAAAGCGCTGTCAAAGCAGCAGTTAAAAAAAATGAAAATCCGATTCTGGTTTGTAATGCAGACGAAGGTGATCCAGGTGCATTTATGGATAGAAATCTATTGGAAAGTGATCCTCATACGATCCTCGAAGGAATGATCATCGGCGCTTATGCGATAAATTCCAGTGAAGGTTATATCTATATCAGGAAAGAATATCCGCTTGCTCTGGAAAGGATTTCAACTGCTATCCAACAAGCAAAAAAGAAAGGATTTCTGGGAATAAACATTTTGAATTCCGGTTTTGATTTTGAGATAAAAATTCATCGTGGAGCCGGAGCATTTGTTTGCGGAGAATCAACAGCTTTGATGGCTTCGATGACTGGAAAAGTTGGTGAACCAAAAGCGAAATATATTCACAATGTTGAATCCGGATTTAAAGGAAAACCTACAGTCCTGAACAATGTTGAAACTTGGGCAAATATTCCTGTTATTATCGAGAAAGGAGCAGATTGGTTTGCAAAGATCGGAAGCGGTGATGTTTCAGAAAATCCCTGGAATGGAAGTTCAGGTACTAAAGTTTTCTCATTAGTTGGGAAGATTAAAAGAACTGGCTTGATCGAAGTTCCAATGGGAATTACACTCCGAGAAATCGTTTATGATATTGGTGGAGGAATTCCCAAAGATAGAAAATTCAAAGCAATCCAGACCGGAGGTCCTTCCGGAGGATGCCTTCCCGAATCTTTACTCGATCTTACCGTCGATTTTGATTCTCTGACTAAAGCTGGATCAATGATGGGTTCTGGAGGAATGATCGTGATGGATGAAAAAACCTGTATGGTTGATGTGGCGAAATATTTCATTCATTTTCTGAAAGGAGAATCATGCGGAAAATGTACTCCCTGCCGGGAAGGATTGATTTCTTTGGATAAAATTCTGGATCGCATTACAAAAGGTGATGGAAAGCCTGATGATATCGAATTGATGGAAGATATTTGTGAAACCATGAAAATCGCTTCTCTCTGTGAACTTGGAAAATCAGCTCCAAATCCTGTTTTAAGTACGATTAAATATTTCCGTGATGAATATGAAGCTCATATTAGAGATAAAAAATGTCCAGCCGGTGTTTGCAAGGAATTGATAACTTACAGCATTAATGAGAAATGCACTGGCTGCACGATCTGTGCGAAGAAATGTCCTGTTGATGCTATTTCCGGGAAACTGAAAGAAATGCATTTTATAGATCCTAATATTTGTATCAAATGTGGTATCTGTTATGAAGTCTGCAAGTTTGATGCAATTACCGTAGAGTAGGAGGAATGATGATAAATATAATTATAGATGGAAAAAAAATTGAAGTGGAAAAAGAAACAACTATTTTAAATGCTGCCAAGATGCTTGACATAACGATTCCTGCAGTTTGTAATCGTGAAGTTGTGGAAGCTTACGGAGCGTGTCGCCTTTGCGTAGTCGATGTAAAAGACGGAAATAAAACGAAAATGGTAACCTCCTGCAATTTTCCAATTCGGAAAAAAATCGAAGTTTTTACACAATCCGAAAGAGTTATGAAAACCAGGAAAATGCTTCTTGAATTGATGCTTTCGCGCTGGCCCAATGTCAATCTAATCAAAAAATTTGCAGCAGATTATGGAGTTACAAAACCAAGAATGGTTCATCCTCTTGTGGATTATTCCGAAAATGCCTGTATTCTCTGCGGACTTTGCGTTAATGCCTGTTCGGAAATGGTTTGGGAAGATATCATCGGTTTTGCTGGACGAGGTGAAAACAGACGGGTTGTGATGCCGTTTGAGAAACATTACGATGCTTGTATCGGTTGCAGCACTTGTGCTAATATCTGTCCGACCGGAGCAATCTATATGACCGATATTCCTAATCATCCTGCAGATGCAACAAGGATCGATAAATACGGGATGAAAATTACTGAACAAATGACGCTTCTCGATGACGAACAGTGTGATATGAGAGGAATTGGAACTGCTCATTTAACGCAAATTATGAATGATTACGACCTACTCCCCACTACCAATTACAAATACGGTTCTCATAAAGAAGCAGATAAACTCCATTCCGATGTTTTCAAGAAAAAATATATAACTCAGGGACTGCCTGATGGTTGCTGGCTTGGTTGTACAATGTCATGCGCCAAAGCTGCTGAAAATTTCGAACTGAAAACAGGTCCATACAAAGGACAGAAAGTTTTAGTCGATGGTCCGGAATATGAAACTGTTGCCGGTTGTGGTGCGAACCTGGGAATTTTTGTTCCGGAATTTGTGATCGAAGCGAATTTTTATTGTGATACTTATGGCATTGATACGATTTCTTATGCGACCGGACTTGCTTTTGCTATGGAATGTTTTGAGAATGGAATTATCGATAAAAAAATTACCGGTGGTTTAGAAGTAAAATTCGGTAACGAAAATACTGCTATGGAAATTCTTCATCAAATGGGACGAGGAGATGGTTTCGGAATAATTGTCGGTCAAGGAATTCGCAGGATGAAAAAGATTTTTGCGGAAAAATATGACCTGACAGATGAGCAAATCCAATTTATGCAGGATATCGGCATGGAAGCAAAAGGTCTGGAATATTCCGAATATGTAACTAAAGAATCTCTTGCTATGCAGGGTGGTTATGGACTTGCTTTGAAAGGAGCTCAACACGATGAAGCCTGGCTCATCTTTATGGATATGGTGAATAACCAGATTCCGACTTTTAAAGACAAAGCTGAAGCTCTGCATTACTTCCCGATGTTCCGTACCTGGTTCGGTTTGATGGGACTCTGCAAACTTCCCTGGAATGATGTGGAACCAGCTGATAATGCGGAAACCGACGAACCCGCCAAAGTTCCGGGTCATGTTGAAGGTTATGTTAATTTCTTCTCTGCCATGACCGGCAAAGAAATCGATAAGCAGGAATTAATACGACAATCGGAACGAGTTTACAATTTCCAGCGAGTTTTCAATTTCCGTCTTGGATATGGAACTCGCGAGCATGATGCTATTCCCTATCGTTCAGCAGGTCCTGTAACGATTGAAGAATACGAATCCAGAGCAGAAAGGTATGATAAACAGCTTACTGAAAAATGGAATTATGATATCGCAGGAAAGACTTCCAAAGAAAAAAGAGATTACCTACGAGAGATGAGAGAAAAAGATTATCAACATCTCTGTGACGCGGTTTACAAAAGGCGCGGCTGGGATAATAATGGAGTTCCTACCATCGAGAAGATGAAAGAATTGAGAATGGATTTGCCTTCGGTCGTTGAGGTTTTGAAAAAAGCATAAAAATATAAACCTTCAAGGTTTCGCAAACTAAAGTTTGATGAACCTTGAAGGTTTTTCAATACAAAAGAACTCTTATGCAACTATCCAAATCAGATTTCTTCTCCAAGCACGATCCCAAAATCCTACAGATAATACTTGAATCAACTATCGGGATTGCAGGCGCAGGAGGTTTAGGTTCCAATGTAGCAGTTGCTCTCGCGAGAGTTGGTATCGG
>DRTC01000565.1 GCA_011372345.1 Candidatus Cloacimonadota bacterium | reverse complement strand
TCTATAATACGAGAGGACAATTGATTAGAACTTTCAAGAAAGAAAATGCGGAAAAAGGTGAGTTCGTTTGGAACGGAACGGATAGTAACGATAATGCCGTATCTTCCGGAATCTACTTCTATAAACTCGAAGCAGGAAATGAAACCTACATTAAAAAACTGATCTTAATGGATTAAACAAGACTCGACTTCACAGCGCAGCGTGGAGTTGAGGATTGTTTACGACAGACAGAAAAGATCATGATGAAATGCCGGTAGAATATTTTTAACTGTGGTTTGTTCTCAACTCGAGCTTCTGTCTTCGCTTCGCCAAGACAGGTCGCATCAAGTCGAGCCCAAACCTGATGGATTAATGTTGATAAAGACCTTCAAGGTTTCAAAAACCTTGAAGGTCTAATTCCGATAATATAAAAAAATAAAACGAATGATTTGACATAAATATTCATTTCAAATTGTTTTGAACTTGTTGAAAAGGGTGAAGATATTTGACCTTTTTAAACAACAAAAACACTATTTGGAGGGAATTATGAAAAAAGTTTATTTCCTGATGATTTTATTTTGGCTGCCTTTAATGGTATTAAATGCGCAGGGTACGGGTGGTTACTGTTTAGATTATGATGGCACTGATGATTATGTAGAAGTACCCGATTCTCCAACTCTTAATTTAGGAACAGGTGACTTCACTATTTCTTTATGGGTGAATTCTTCTCTGTCTAACGATGGAGTTCTCATTGAAAAAATTTGGGATGCAAGAAGTTCCTCAGGAGGAAACGGATGGGCAATACAACTTCTTTCAACCGGTAGATTCAGGTTCTCAATCGCTGATACTTATGGAGAAACTCCCACTGATTTTAATTCAATCGCCGGTAATAATTGGAATGACGGTTCATGGCACCATCTTTCCATCGTTGTAGATCGTAGTAGTAATGTGAATTTTTATATCGATGGAAATGCTGATAGAACGGGAGATGTTAGTTCTGAATCAGGAAGTTTATCCAATGATTACCCCCTTCTGATTGGAATAAACTATAACAAAAATGCTACTAAAGATTTTCCATTCGATGGTCTTATCGATGAAGTTCGTATCTGGGGAACAACTCTCTCGCAATCAACAATACAAGCCTGGAAGAATAAAAATCTTGATAACAGCCATCCCCATTGGTCTGCTCTGAAAGGTTATTGGAAATTCGACGATGGTTCACCCGGTCAAACAACAGCAGATTCCAGTGATAATAGTAATAACGGAACACTTGGAAGTACAACAGGTATCGATGCAAATGATCCGAATTGGGTAGATTCAGATGCTCCCCTTCCTGTAATTCTTGCTTCTTTCACAGCAATTTACGCAAACGGCTACTCCCTCCTCCACTGGACAACTCAATCCGAATCCAATAATCAAGGTTGGAATATCTACCGCTCTGAAACCGATTTGGAAGATGCTGTTCAGATCAATGGTTTTCTAATAAATGGAGCAGGAACAACTACCGAACCGACGGAATACGAATTCTCCGATGAAGAAGACTTGATTTTTAACACAACCTTCAATGACTGGTTGGAAAGCATCTGTTTTTCCGGTGAAACTGTGATCCATTCTCCTATTTCTCGCACAATCCCGGAACCCGGAGATAATCCCGATATTCCTCAAATAATTTCTGATATCAACAATTATCCCAATCCTTTCTCCAATAATACGGAAATCAGTTTTATGATGAATGAACCTGCGAATGTAAAAATAACAATTCATAATATCAAAGGACAGGAAATTATCCAATTGTATGATGGATATTGTGCAGAAGATCAGTTCTCAAC
>DRTC01000564.1 GCA_011372345.1 Candidatus Cloacimonadota bacterium | reverse complement strand
GCTGTAAACTGTGTAGGAAGTCGCTCCTGAAACCGAATCCCAATTAATCTGAACATTTGCTCCTACAATTGCAACAGAAACATTTTCAGGAGGATCAGGCGGAAGAGTTGTTCCGACATTTAATGTAACGGGCACAATTATTTGAGGTTCATCCGGATCGTTGCTGTCAATGACCAGGTTCTTCAAATATGTTCCTTCTGTTAAACCTGCAGTATCGAACATTAAAGTTACATCATCATAAGTCGAACCGGGAACTGTGCCGGAAGTAGGAGATAACCTCAACCAGTCTTTTTTAAAGAGAACTGCTAAATTATTCGTCACATAATTCTCATCATAACAAACCTCGAGTCCGTCATCTCCGCTTGCATTCTGAATTCCGATGGTGCAGGTATCGAGATCTCCGGTAACTGTTCGGTATTGGAATAGAATCCTGCCGTTTGCATATAAAATCATCTGGAAATCATAAGTTCCGTTCCAGGTACCAACATAATGAATCACATCATCGAACCAGACGACCAGACTGTCAGAATTTCCATAATAATACACATTTCCGCTGCCATTACTGCCATCCCAGGGATGAAGATCATCCCAGAAACCGAAAACTGCAGGACGCGGTGCATCAACTCTTGGAAGTTCGTAGTTATGATAATCTGTCCAGTCATCTCCAAATCCGATCCAGCCATTCGGGCTGATCCGGAATTGATTATACTCAATTCCATAATAATTGAAGGTAAATCCAATCGGGAGCAAACCGGTTGCTTCATCGTTATGGGTAAAAGTCACTTGTGTTCCAGTAATGTCGCGCCAGTCATAAACAGGTCCGTCAGGTTCATTGCTGTCAATCCAGGAATATCCGTAAGTATCTGGTCCTCCCTGTCCCCTGTCTTCATGATCGAGTTCATAGGTCAGGTCGGAAACTCCATTATTAGAAATCCTTAAATTCTCATTTGTTGTTTGATCAGGTTCAAGATTAACACTGAATGAAGTAGGATTGATGGAAATATCAGGCGGATCATAAACTGTAACTGTTATTTCGTGGTCTGTCTCATAAGAATCGTTATCTACCGCGGTTGCTTTTATTGTATGGTCATCCAGAGAATAAGAGGTTGTATTCCAGCTATAACTATAAGGAGCTGAATAATCGGATGCTTGATAAACATCGTCGATGTAAAATTCTACCCGTACGACACTACCGTCATTATCGTCGGCATCGACAGTAATTGTTTCTGTTGTGCCATGTACGATCATGTCTCCATGTAGAGGATTGGTGATCGTGCAGGAAGGAAAGTTAGAGTGCGGAGTTGCATTTACCGCAGCAAGTGCATTGACTCTACCTGAACCATATGTGTTATTTTTAGGAGATTGCGGAATAGCAACAGTTTCTTCCAGAATTTGATCGATCTGGGCAGGTGTTATTGTATCATTTTTCTCCAGCATCAAAGCCATAACTCCGGCAACACAGGGAGTTGCCATGGAAGTTCCACTCCAGCCATCTGCATAACCTGTATCACTCCCGTAATCCAGAGATTTGATATTCGAGCCGGGAGCACAGATATCGGGTCTGATCAATCCCATTTCAGGATTGTAAGGATAGTCCCAGTAATTATTGATACTGCTCCAATCCAATGGTCCTCGACTGGAAAAATAAGAAATAACATCACTGCTTGTAGTTGATCCGACACAAACAACAGCTGAGATCCCACCAGTTAAAGTCTGATCAGGATGCAGCCAGGGTGGAGGACAATCTCCTGGAGTTCTGACATTATCAGGAATTGGATAATATCCCTGCGAATCACCTTCATTTCCGGCAGCAACTGATGCGATAACTCCGGCAGCTAATGCATAATTATAAGTGTCCCGCCAGGATTCTCGATCAACTCCCCATGAATGCTGCCAGCCAAGCGACATACTGATCACATCTGCTCCATAATCCGTAGCAAATTCGATTGCAGCCCAGACTTCTGATTCTGTTCCACT
>DRTC01000563.1 GCA_011372345.1 Candidatus Cloacimonadota bacterium | reverse complement strand
TGCGATGAGATAAATGTTGAAATCACAGTTTATAATAATGGAACTGCCGATATTCCTCCCGGCTCCGGATTCTATCTTGATCTTTATTATGATCTAGGTGCTCCTCCTCTCCCTTATGATGTTGGAGATCAATATGGATGGATAGATTTCGGTATTCCTGCTGGAGATTTTGTCATGGTTCAATTCGATATAATCAATGATATTGCCGAATCATGGGATTCTTATGTTCAGGTTGATACAGAGGAAGATATTTCAGAATTGGATGAAGGTAATAATATCTGGGGTCCCGACGCTATCACCTGGAATCTTCTTCCGACAATCGATGACCTGACCATCCAGGAAAATGCTGGTAATATCGAGTTAAATTGGACATATCCGATCACTGTCGATTACTATAACATCTACATATCTTCCGATCCTTATGATTTCAGCGGAGTAATACCGGAAACATCTCTAACAGAAAGTTATGACGAACCTTCCGACACAAAGATGTTCTATTATGTTACTGCAGTGAGAGAATGTGTTCCGACTCTGATCTTAAGAGAAGTAGATTCAAAAGTCAGGAGAAAGTAGCACAGAATTGCATTCTGTGAAAGGTTAAACGAAACTTGCCATCCGTCAATTGCCGGATGGCAAGTTTTTTTATACTTATTCCCACGCTCCTGCGTGGGAATTCTTTCTTTGATCAGCGTTTTATATTCAACTCCTTCGGAGTTGTATCTTATCTGTGATCATGTTCCGGATGTTTACACATCCGGCTATTAATATTCAACTCCTTCGGAGTTTCTTTTCTGTTCCTCTTCAAATCCTGAAAGGATTTAATGTTAATAGCAGTAGATGAAATCTACGGGAAAGGAATATCTCTTGATCTCAATCCGGCAGCTGCCGGATTGAACAACTACCCTAAATCAATTTTTAATCAACTCCTGCGGAGTTGTATCTTATCTGTGATCATGTTCCGGAGGTTCACACATCCGGCTATTAATATTCAACTCCTTCGGAGTTTCTTTTCTGTTCCTCTTCAAATCCTGAAAGGATTTAATGTTAATAGCCATAGATGAAATCTACGGGAAAGGAATATTTCTTGATCTCAATCCGGCAGCTGCCGGATTGAACAACTACCCTAAATCAATTTTTATTCAACTCCTGCGGAGTTGTATCTTATCTGTGATCATGTTCCTGATGTTCACACCTCCGGTTATTAATATTGAACTCCGTTGGAGTTAAATCCAAGCTACGATTTTTTCCTCTCCCTTAAATCTCAAAAAATCCTCATAATCCCTCCGGCAGCTACCGGAGGGAAATAAAAGCGATTTAGGAGAATTACTCAATCCACAACTTGCAAGTGCGTATGACGATATGCCCCAACTCTGCATCTTGTTTTACTGAGTCATTATCTGGTTTTCTGTCCCTTTTCTGTCCCAATATTAATGAGTAAATTATTCAGCGGAATTACAAAGCAAAGGTCAAACTTAATAAGATGCGGTCATAAAGATACTTATGAATCCTTTAATCCTGTCTTTTCCGGGGGAATAATGGTATGAACATTGCATTTATAACGACTGAGGTTGAGGGGGAAAAATGATAAATATCACAAATTTTAGAGTGATCATTAGAGTGATTTTAATATTAATTTTAACAAGTTTCTTTTTTACGATCAATGCTGCTCATGATTCCGATGTTCTTTTTGATGACACCCAGGTTCTGGAATTCCACTTTACATTCGAACACGATAATTTCTGGGATACGCTTGAACAGAATTATAATAATGGTTCGGGAGCATACCTGAAAGCTGATCTCGAATTCAATGGTGAGATTTGCGAGATGGTTGGAGTCAAGCTGACAGGTAATACTTCCATGAGTTATCCTTCCCAGAAGAAATCCATGAAGGTCAAATTTGATGCTTTTACGGAAGATCAGGATTTTTATGGAGTTAATAAACTTAATTTGAAAAATGCTTTTAAGGATCCGAGTTTCTTAAGAGAAAAGTTGCTCTGCGATCATATCAACGAATTTATACCTGGTCCCCGTACAAGTTTTGTGAAAGTTTATCTTAACGGTATTTATTGGGGTTTATATAATAATGTTGAACAGGTCAATATGAAATTCATCGATAAGAATTTTGGTAATAATGAGGGCGGAAATCTATTCAAGGGAGATCCTGAAGGTGACCTTGTCTGGTATGGAGATAATGAAAATGCTTATTTTGACAGGTATTGTCTGAAAACTAACGAGGAAGAACCGGACTGGTCCGACCTTGTTTATCTAATCGATAAAATTAACAACACTCCTCTCGAAGTATTTCCCACAGAATTAGAAAGGATTTTCCATATTCGGAATTTCCTGTTTTTCTCAGCTATCAATAATTTCTTTGTGAATTTGGACAGTTACATCGATAAAGGTCATAATTATTATATTTATCACCGCGAAGATACAGGCAAGTTCGTTCATATTCCCTGGGATTTTAATTTTGCATTGGGAACATATAAACCTTTTCTTTATCCGCAATCTCAATTACCATATCTGCCTGTGTTCTGGGAATCTGCCATGCCTTTGGAAAGACCTCTGGTGAATCGTATGTTCCAGGTTGAAGAGTATCGCCAGATCTATTTGAGTGATTATCAATACCTGATGGATAATGTTTTCCAGGAAGAGCTGTTATTCTCCCGTATCGATAGTCTGGTCAATATGATCAGACCTGCTGTTTATGCCGATACCTTGAAGATGTTCACAAACGAGGAATTTGAACAGAGTATTCTGGAAGATATTCCTTATGGAAATTCATATATCTTCGGGATCAAATCTTTTCTGCAAACCAGGATCGAAAGTATTAATGAACAATTGCTCGAATTTAATATTCCCAACAGGATTTCAGGACTTTATATCAATGAATTTCTAGCAAATAATGTGACTGATATTCAGGATGAATTTAATGAAAATGAAGATTGGATAGAGATCTATAATGATAATGATTTTCCGGTTAATCTGAATGGATTTTTCCTTTCTGATGATCCTTCCATTCCTGATAAATGGAAACTGAACAATATCGTGATCCCGGGCAATGGATATGAGCTATTCTGGGCTGATAATAATCCTGAACAGGGAAATAAACATACTAACTTCTGCTTGGATACGGATGGTGAAACTATCGGTTTATATTGCCTGGATGGAGTTATTCCTGCTGATAAATATGTTTATGATCAGCAGCAAACGGATGTTTCGTTCGGCAGGCTGCCCGATGGCGGAAAGAACTGGCAGTTTTTCCCGGAGACAACTCCTTTGAATCCTAATTATTATATTACTATCGAAGAATTGTTCATCAATGAATTTATGGCTTCCAATGAATCGTGTATCGCTGATGAATATGAAGAGTTTGATGATTGGTTGGAATTATATAATGGAAACGATTATGATCTTGACCTAACCGGGATGTATCTGACCGATGATCCGGAAGAACCCGATAAATGGGAATTTCCCGCTATTTCTATTCCTGCTGACGGACATCTTCTCATCTGGGCTGATGATGATACGGAACAGGGCGAGCTGCATACGAATTTCAAATTGAGTGCTGATGGTGAATACATTCTTTTGTATGACCATGATACGATTACTTTGATAGATAGTATCTGTTTTGCGGAACAACAGCCGGATGTTTCTTTTGGCAGAACATCAGATGGATTTGAAGAATGGTCATACTTTGCCGAGCCGTCTCCCGGAACTTCAAATTCAGAGACATCAATAATCGAAGATCAATATTCCATTCCTGATAATTCCATTTTGATCGGGAATTATCCAAATCCATTCATTTGCGAGACAAAGATCAGCTACTTTATTGATCAGCAGGAGAAAGTTCAGGTCAGTATTTATAATGCCAAAGGACAATTGATCAATAAGCTTATTGATAATGTAGTTGATGCAGGTTTTCATTTAATAACATGGAATGGAAAGGACAGAACCGGAAAGAATGTTTCCTCCGGAGTATATTTTTATAAACTGAATACAAGCAAATCTGTTTCCATTAAAAAGATGATCCTGATGCAGTAGCACAGAATTGTATTCTGTGAGAAATTAATTTGGCTTGGAAAATAAAACTTGCCATCAGCAAGCTGTTAGAGATTTTGTCCGGTCGTGTTGGGAGACAAAACCTTGAAAACGGTCTCTGCTAGTGGATTCTTTCACTTGACCTTTTCAACGGTTGGATTGATTGAAATGAAGTTAACAAGAAGAGGTAGTGATGTAGTATTGAAAACCATTGAAAAAGTTTTGCAGGAAGATTTTTACTTTTAAACTTTTTCAAGGTTATTTTCGTATTTTTTCGTGTGTTTCGCGGGTAATAAAAGGAGAAGAAATGGCTTCCAGAAAAATTTTAGATGCAGTTCCCATAATCGGAATAGGAATTTTGGGATTTGTGCATGAATTTGTGATCAGCAGTAAACCGGAAATGTTTCCCAGTATCCTTTTTGGATTACTTCTCGCAAAAGGAATAACCAAGCTTTTTGAGAAATAACAGTTCTGAAAATTTGCCTCCCGAAGGCTTTCGTGATGAAATTTGGCAAATTTCTAATCAATGGAAAAAAGTAATCTAAATTATCTAAATCTCCTAATTTATATTCTATTCTTCCTTTTCTCCTTCCTCTTTTGCAAGAACATGGCAAATCCTTCAGATGGACCAAGATGGATTTTGTTAAATCTCACTGCTGTAATTTTGCCTTTATCTTTGCTGATATTTCTTCGTAAAAAGAAAAAATCAATAATTTTCGAATTCTCATTTTTTCATTTACTTATTTTAATACTTTTTATCTGGTTACTGTTCACAACAGTGATCGCTATCGACAAAGCGAACTCTATCGATGAATTTATTAACCTGCTCTCATTCATCATACTGCTGGTTTTCTTCTCTTTTTATGGGAAGAAAGTGAATCTCCGGAATATTATCAGAATTTTCGTCATCATTATATCTTCAGTTTCGTTATTGGGATTATTTCAGTATTATGGAATTTTGAGTGATCTCTTTGCTCAAGTATCTTCTCCGGCATCGACTTTTGTGAATAAAAATCTGGCAACTCCTTTAGTAGTGCTGTTCTTTCCCTTTATTTTTTTCAGCATATTATTTTCCAATTCCAAAAAAAAGAGACTGATCCAAACCTTCTGTTTTGCGATTACTTTATCCTACCTGATCGCTTCCACCACAAAAAGTTCCTGGATGGGAGTTTTTTTATCATTTGTTTTTTTTGTTGGAATTATACTATTTTTCAAGGATATTAGAAAAAATTCTTTCAGGAAATTCCACAGATCGAGCCTGTTTTTCCTTATTCCGGGAATTCTCCTTACATTTCTGATCGTTCATATCAGAACATATTTACCTGCACCTCAAGATGAAAATCTTTCGCTCAAATCCACACTCGATTTCTTTCAGGGAAAGGAAAAATTAACTGCTCACGAAACAAAAGCATTTAACAAACCTGTAGCGATCAGGCTTTCCAAATGGCAGAACAGTTTTGAGATCGTCAAAGACCATCCGCTTTCAGGTATCGGTCTCGGAAGTTTCGATGCTGTATATCCGTTTTATCATAAGAGCAAGATCGATGATCAGTGGTTCATGCCCAGATTCTTTCTTGGCGGAACACATAACGATTCTCTGCAATTCATTATTGAAACCGGAATTGTGGGCTTTATCCTGATCTTGATGATTTTTCTTTTAATTTATTTCTTTCTGATAAAATTACTGCATCTGAATGATAAAAACATGATATTTTATCTGGCATCATTAACCGGAATTACAGGTTTGATCATAGATTCTTTTTTCAATTATCCCTTTCATCATCCGACTTATCTTTTTTATACCGCTTTTTTATTGGGAACAATTTATGCCAAATATCGAGAGCATTTTCCCGATAATCGATTTAAGATCAGGTTCAAGGCAAATCGATCTTATTCAATTCCTGTTTTGATCATACTTTTATTAATTTCTGTTTATATTTCAAGGGCAAGATATCTATCCGGTGTTTACCTGAAAAAGGCTTTATTTATGGAAAATTCCAATCTCTTTTCTACTGCTTCCGAATACTCGAAAAAAGCGGTAGATCAATGGCAATTTCAAAATAGAACTTTGTTCGTGAATTCCAGGATTTTATATTCATATTATTCGAATAATAGATCTGAAAAAAGTTATCGGGAATTAAAAAAATACAATTATCTAACCTTACAAAGCCTGCCCTATCATTACATTCCGAATTTGATCAGGATACTTCTGATAACTGAAAAAAGAGAACCTGCACAGGTGAGGAATCTATTAAAATCGATTCCCTTATTTTTGAGGATAACTCCGAATGAACAATTATATGATGCGTATGAATTGATCGGTTATATTTATTATCTGAATAGAGATAAGACAAATTCTTTGTATTATTATAGAAAAGTTTTAGCAAAATTTCCCGATAATGAGAAGATCAGGAAAAGGGTGGAGCTGCTGTTGAGTATTGAGGAAAACTCTGAAAGAGTTGAATAATAAAGGGGATTCAATCTTTAGTCTTTTACATTCAATCCGGCAATTGCCGGATTTATTACTCCCCTCTCTTTCCTTAAAGAGAGGGGGCTGGGGGTGAGTTTTTTTTATGTTCCATAGATTCCATCTATGGTTATTAATATTCAATTCTTCAGGATTTCAAATGTATCTATTTAAC
>DRTC01000562.1 GCA_011372345.1 Candidatus Cloacimonadota bacterium | reverse complement strand
ATTCTGCGGTTCGATTTCTATTTGAGTGATCTTACTGGTAAGTTCTTCCCCTGAATTTGTGAAAACTTTGATTAAAATCGGTTTTTTTAAATAAACTTTTGAATGATTTGTAACTGTAAATTTCACATCCACATTACCGGAAGTAACTTCAGTGATCTCTATTTCTGAAATTCGGAGACTTTTAGATTCGTTCTTTTTCCAGCAATTCCTGAGTGATATTCCAAAAATTACAGCTACTAACAATATGAGTTTGATGTAGGTTGGGATTGGTCTTTTTTTATTCATATCTATTCTGTCTATCGATCGCATTTTAAACTCCAGAAATTTCTTTGCTTAATTTTCTTTTTAGATTTTGATTGTCAAGAAAAGAAAATGTTTTCTGGAATTTCTTTTTCGGAATTTCTTTTCTTGACACCTGAAATTCAATTTGAAATTTAAGTCCGATGTTTGTTATTTTGTAGTTTAACAGGATGGAATATTAATGATAAAAATTGGAGTTGCGGGTGTCGGGCAGTTCGGGAAGAATCATGCCCGTATCTTGAAGAAAAGCGGACAATGTGATTTGATCGGCATTTATGATAATAATACTGATCATTTGAAGAAAACTGCATCAGAACTGAAGGTCAAAGCATTTGATTCTTATGAAAACCTGCTTTTAAAGATAGAAGCGATCGTCATTGTAGTCACAACTTCGTTTCATTATGAAATGGCAAAGATGGCTCTGGAAAAAGGTGTGCATACATTTATTGAAAAGCCGATCACATCGGAATTGCGGCAGGCGGAAGAACTCGTCGATCTGGCGGAAAAAAGAGGTCTGAAAATTCAGGTTGGACATATTGAGAGATTCAATCCGGTGGTAATGGAAGTTGCAGAAAAAATAAAGAATCCGATGTTTGCGGAATGTCATCGCATTGCTCCTTTCAATGCGAGGGCAGTCGATGTTCCGGTTATTCTCGATCTGATGATACATGATATCGACCTGGTACTGTCTTTTATCAAAAGTGAAGTAAAAGAAATCCGGGCAAGCGGTGCCGGGATCATGACGAAAAGCATCGATATTGCAAATGCTCGACTGGAATTCGAAAATGGAGCTGTAGCAAATGTTACTGCCAGCAGGATTTCCATGAAAAGTTCGAGGAAACTTCGTTTTTTCCAGAAGGACGGATATTTTTCTCTCGATTTCCAGAACCGGAAAGCGACTTTTATCAAAAAATCAAAGAAACTTTATAAAGTTCTTCCTAAGTTAATCAGGGGAAAATATGATGAAGTCGATGTTAATGATGTTGTGGATATTTTAGAGGTGGATGCTTCCAATCGCGAAAAGGATGCTTTGACTGTCGAACTGGAGTCATTCATTCAAACGATTGAAGCTGGAATAAATCCGCTCGTCAGTGGAGTCGATGGCATGAGAGCGTTGAAGATCGCCTTGGAAATTATCGAGAAGATAAAGTGAGATATTAAATTTGCCAAATTTCAAAAATTTGGCAAATTTATAGAAAAACTTGTCATTCCGAAACTTCTTCTTGCTTTTTCTAATGAAGAATCTATAATTTTTTGCTCTTTCTTCTCGTTCCCAAACTCCAGTGGGAATGCAAGTTAATAAAAATTCTGTTATGAAATATCTTATAAAAAAAGAAACAAAGTTTCTAAAACATAGCATTACTAAACGGAGTTTAGTAACGGGTAGAAAAGTATTTTCAGAAGGTAAACGCGGGAGATTCTTCGGGAAAAAAACTTTATAAGAGAAATCAGAAT
>DRTC01000561.1 GCA_011372345.1 Candidatus Cloacimonadota bacterium | reverse complement strand
CCTCCGGAAGCAGCAACTCCACCCATGGAAGCAATCACGGGTTTTTTGTTCTTACCTTCTTTGCAGAGAGCGATTTCACGGGCAATTATGTCGGAAGCAAGAGCAGAACCTCCACCGCTGTCTATTCGCAGGATAATTCCTTTCACGGATTTATCTTCGCGTGCTTTCTTGATCGCTTGTGAAGTAGTTACCGAACCTATGGATTTCCCTGATCTTCCTTTGCCTGAATGGATATTCCCCACTGCATAGATGAGAGCGATCTTGTCCTTTTTCTCGTCGCTCCAATCATATCGGATCTTATTCTGACAGAGCTTTTTCAAGATCTTTGTTTTGGGATAAATATCTTTTAATTTGTCTTCCAGTTCATCTTCGTAAATAATTCCATCCACAAGACCGTTTTCATAAGCCTTTTTGGAAATAAAATATGGTCCATCATCGATAATTTCCGCAGCAGATTTGGATAATTTCCCTTTTCTTCCGGAATCGATCATACTTACCAGTTCATCGTATAATCCCTGTAAAAGTTCATCATATGATTCTCTTTCAGCAGCGGTCATTCCATTTTCCGAAAGCATGTTTCCTGCTGTTTTGTATTCATGACTCCTGAAATTTATTACTTCGATACCAAGTTTGTTCAGAGCATCTTTCAGATACGGCATGGATACCGAGATTCCTTTCAGATCGATACTACCGAGAGGATTCAGATAGATCTCGTCGGCAACAGAAGCAGCAAAAGCATAATTTACATTGCTGATATTTTCATAATAAAATACGATCTTTTTCCCTGTTGATTTGAAATCGAGAAGAGCCTTTTTCAGTTCCAGGAAATTAGCAAAACTGGTTGAAAAATTTCCTGATTTGAAGACAATACCACCGATCTTATCATCCTTTTTTAGTTTCTCGATTTTCTTGATCACCTGCGAAATGGTCTGATCTTTACCGGATACGATCTTAAAAGGTCCGATCTCCATTCCGGACTTTTTCTCAACGATCTTTCCTGTTAATTTGAAATCATAGAATTTGTCTCTTCTTTTGCTGTCCGTAAAAGAGCGGAAGAATTTATCGGAAACATGCACATAATAACTTCCCTGGGAAAATTTATTTTCATCATCGAATCCAAACAGACTTCCGATCTTAAGCTTGGAAAAACTCAAACTGAAATTCGCACCGATCGTTTCAGTTTCCAGACTGTACGATCCGCCAAAATTGATCCCGTTAACAAGTTCAGTTTGAATGCCAATTGCTGGATCGGACCATTCTTCATCAGTATAACTGAAATCCGAGGAGAAACTAACTCGATCCCAGACTTTTCCCTTCAGGAAAACCGGTCGCACTGCCAGACCAATTTGATAACTTCTTTCATCTTTAAAAAGGTCTCGGCCAACAGCTCCCAGAGATAAGAAGTCAAATGGTCGATAAAGCAGAGATTCCGACCAATCACCTTTTTTATACTTGTCGTTTCTCCAGTTGTAGGATGCTCCCAAATGGAAGTTCCTGAATAATTTAGACGAAAGTAAAATCGTGTGATCATCTACATTGGAATGATCCAGAACATAAGCCAAACCATCAAAATTGAAGAACAAAGAATAAACATCATCTTCAAATTTTCCATCTTTGTCATAATGACCTAAAAAACCGATTCCTCCGCCATTACCAAAACTCAAGGCTGCCGGATTTACTTTTGCTGATAGAAATCCATCTGTATTAGCGACCGGTAATTCGCAATAAACAGGTTCTTGAGCGACTAAACCTCCAAGTAGAAGGTTCATGATCAAAACTAAAATGATTCTTTTCATTTTTTCTGCTCCTTATTTTGTTTATTTTTGTAGCACATTTTTGTAAAATGTGAAAAACTATAACCTTGAAAAAGTTTAAAAGTATTCTCTCCTTGCTGAACTTTTTCAACGGTTCTCGCTGTACCATTCGTCATCATCTTTAACCATTGAAAAGGTCGAGTGAGAGAATTCCTCTGGTAGAGACCGTTTTCAAGGTTTTATTAACTAATACGCTCCGGAATCATCTGATAATTTTCCGGAAAAATCCTGATCTTCTAATTTTGTATATTTGAAATCAGTATTACCCTTGAATTCAGTTCCTGTCATATTGAAAGGTTCATAAAAATGAACATATTTAAAATTTGCATAATTATTAAATCTGGCATTTTCAAATGTCACTCCTTCCGGAAATTTTGTGTATTTAAAATCCGCTTCATCTTTGAAGGTTACCATTGAAAAATCTGCTAAATCTTCGAATTTTGTATATTTGAAGTTGGCAAGATCAAAGAAAACAGAATTACCGAAAAAACTTGTCTGCCGGAATTTTGTATATTTAAAATTAGCATCCTCGTAAAAACTGCAATTTTCAAAACTAACGGAAGTGTCAAATTTGCTGTATTTGAACAATGCTTCTCCATCGAACTTGTTATTAGTAAAATCTGTATCTTGATGAAATTCCGAGTATTTGAAAAGAGCATCTCTTTCGAAAGTGCAATTCCTGAAAATAACTTCTTCATCAAATATCGCCGCATACATCTCATCTTTTATTTCATCATTGAAATAAGCAACTACATCTCCGGCAAAGATACAATCGACAAAAACGACCGGTACTTGAACAAAACAATGGTATTCAGTCGATTCCGAATCTGATGATGAAACAACTTTTTTCTCTTGAACATCGATAAATTTCAAGTTCCCTTTGATAGTAACATTCTCATACTTAACAGGTTGCATATTATCAATCGCTGAAATTATCTCATCACTTATTACAGAATTATCAGAAAATAAATTTGATGAAAACAAAATCACCATAATAATTGCTAAAACTCCTGATTTTTTCATTTATCCTCCTTGATATGTATCACCATTTCTCAATGGTATTTTTCCCATCGTGAGGATGGGATTACTGTAACTCAAACAATCCTGTTTGAGAAATGTAAAACATTTTTGCAAAATGTTATTTCCGATTTCAATAAATTCATTAAAATCTATTTTTCACAGAATGCAATTCTGTGCTACTTTCACAATCATGATTGATTGTGATACATCAATCCAACTCATAAATGTTTATACTGCTGTTGGAAGTTTTTGCTCTGATCTGTTTCCCGCCTTTTCCGATTTTTCCTTTCAGATAATTTTTGGAAAAATCACTGGTAGTTATTTCAATATCGTGCAATTTAATGCCGGAATTGGAGGTGGAAGCGAGAATATCCGCATTCAGTTCAGGATTCAAATAGAGTTTGATCGAACCGTTACTTGTTGAGAATTCGGCATCATCATTTAGAAAAGAAATTTCTGCTTTTATACTTCCGTTAGATGTGGAAGCATCGATTGTTCCATCGATTTTATATACATTAATACTTCCGTTGCTGGTTCCGGCATTAATTGAACCGGAGATTTTATCAGCAGTTATGGAGCCGTTACTTGTCCGCAATATCAGGTTTCCTTCAGTATTAAAAACTTTGATGCTGCCATTGGAAGTAGAAAGTTCCGCATCTCCTTTGACATTTTCGATTTTGATACTTCCATTCGAGGTTTGGATGGAACTTAAAAGCATATTCTCCGGAACTTTGATAACATATTCCACGAAAACTTTTGGATTCTTTGATTTCTCGAT
>DRTC01000560.1 GCA_011372345.1 Candidatus Cloacimonadota bacterium | reverse complement strand
TGAGAAGCTTCGGAAAGGCAGCATCATTTTTTCATAATCTTTCATAAATTATGTTACACTACCTTCTTCCGAAGCTTTCTTTCACCAGTTCTTACATTAAGATTCGGAAGGATGTATATGTCCCGGAACTTTCCGAATCTTAGTGATAAGAATATCTTTGTGATAAGCTTCGGAAAGGCAGCATAAGTTTTTCATAATCTTTCATAAATTATGATACACTACCATTCTTTTCGACTCGTCCATTCTTCGCAGCAGATTACCACGAAGGATGAATAAGGACGACGAGTCAAAATAAATAATTAACTTTCTGTTTCGAGTAGTCGTCCATCGCCAGACTACTGTCTGACGCTTTCCTTACAATTCGAATTAGTTAAACTTCAGTTTCAATCCAACCGGCAAATGATCGGAAATATTATCTTCATATTCCTGCCAGCCGAATTGGAGATAATCGTCGATTAAAATTGTTTCCGCTTTAGAATCCGGATTTTCGAATTCATCAAAAAGTTCGTTCGTTACTAAAATATGATCAAGATGACTACTACCATTTCCCCATGACCAATTGGAATTATTACCAATAGCAATTCCCATGTCTGCAAACCGGTAAATCTCAATATCATCGAGAAAAATCTCAAAAACATTATTTTCGAGTTGATCCGTCAGGTTGTCATTCAAATCCCCGAGAAGAATTACATTGCTATTCAAATAATTTTCGGAAATATATTCCTCCAGCATAACGCAGGCGTCCATTCTCCGATGCTCCTCGTCCCAACTGTCCGAATGATCGATTATTCCGTCTCCTCCCGCTTTCAGATGATTATTGATCATAACTATCGGAACCGAATTCCAGATCAGTTCCATAATAAGTGGAGGTCTGGGAAAAGGTCGGTCATCGTAAATAAAAATTTCAAAAATATCATCCATCTGGATCGTATTGGAATTATATAAATAAGCCACAGGAGGATTATAATAAGAAGATTGCGGATAAGAAGCTCGAAATCCATTCCAGCCGATAAGCGAATTTTTCAGGTAAACAAAATCCGTTTCACTATCCATTTCCTGTAATGCGATCACATCGACATTCAGAGCTTCGATGATCTGGAGGACATAACTTATTGTCGTATTTCCGTTTTTAGGAAATTCCTGGATGTTCCAGGTAAGAACATCAAAAGTAGAATCGGTCCCGAAAAAAAGATCTGCGATTGTTGGCTCAGGATCTGGATTGTCAGGAGGATCGAATGTCTTCCCGTTACCACAGGAAAATAGCAAAATGCTGATTATGATTATTTTAATAATAGATTTCATTTTATTTAACTCACCCTGACCCTCTCTTAAAAAGAGAGGGAACAAAAATAAAAAATTCATTTTTTATTTTTTAAATTCTCCTTCTTTTCTCAAGAGAAGGGGTTAGGGGTTGAGTTGAAAAGGAAGATCAAGTTATTTCCCTAACTTCTCAATCGATTTCGCAGCAACCAGCAAATCCTTTACCACAAAATCCGGTTGATATTCCCATTTTTTCCGATCATGATAAAATATATCTTTCCCAAAACCGGTAAGCAATAAAATAGTCGTTAAACCTGCTTTTTTTCCGAAAACAATATCAGAATAACGATCTCCGACCATAAACGATTTTTTAATCTCAAAATGGTACTTTTTCAATGCTTTTTTGAACATTCCCAATCCCGGTTTGCGATCTTCATGATGAATATTATACGGTTCGACTTTTCCCTCGATATGATAAGGAGAAAAATAAATCTCGTCTATCTTTGCTCCAGATCTTTCAAGACAATTATTCATTTTTTGATGAATTGCTTCCAATTCTTCGATCGTAAAATATCCACGCGTTATTCCGGATTGATTGGAAACCACAAAAACCAGGTAGTCTAATTTATTCAAAATGGAAATCGCTTCCGCAGCAAAAGGAAATAACTCAAAATCATCAGGATTATTTATATAACCATTCTGATCGATGTTTATAGTTCCGTCTCGATCAAGGAAAACGGCTTTGATTGAGGTTCTGGGTTCAAGATTCTGGGTTCCGGGTTCTGGATTCGATTTGACTTGTTCCCTGTCCCTTGCACCTTGCTTGTCACGGCGAAGCGCAGCGAAGCTGGATTCTCCGTTTCTCCCTTTCTCCTGTTTCCCGTTTCCTTTTTCCATTCTCCTTTTCTCCTATTTCTTGTGATCCGAAGTTCTGAATTTCAGATCCTGTGGTAGTTTGATATTGAACAATTGGAAAGAATAATTCCAATAATCAGTTTGTTTTGTATATTTGAATACGATCTTCCAGCAATGCAGTTCGCGCGTGATCGTTATATTGTGTGATATCATCTCCTTCTTCTTTATATCAATATAATTATCATACGCAAGCGACCAGTTTTTAGTTAGTTTGAGAGAAAGATTTGTGCGTAAACTGCTGGTAAAATCCTTGTTTTTATAAAGTGCTTTCGTTGTTTTAAATGTATTTGTAAAGGAAATCGACCAGTTTTTTTTATCAATCGATAACTGCTCCAATTCTTCTAAAGTCGTTACGGTCTGTTCTTCCTCGACAGCAAGAGAATCATCCTGAAAAAATTGACTGGAAATAAAACGGTTTTCCGGTTCCGGAAAATAATTGATATAGTTCGCATCTCCGGAAAATGTAAGTTTAGTGGTTGTGTTGAAAGTCCAGTTAGAAACAGCAAAATCCCAGCTTTTATAATCCCACACTTTAAATCTCAAACCATAAGTTTCCTGACTGATCGTTCCATATGGTCTGAATGATAACGCTGCATATTTCAGATCGAGATTATTGGGATTGAAATATATACTGTGACTGATGTTTCCAAATCCTTTTCCTTCATTTTCAAAATCATAACTGATCCCGGAATTAAATTTGAAAAAATCGTTTATTTTTCTCTCTTTTAAAGATTCAGTTTTTATTAATTTCAATTGCCAGGTGTTGTTCAGCGAAAAACTGACTTTTCTTTGTTTGGAAGAACTGCTTAAGCCGATTCCTCCAAAATTATAAAATCGTTCATTTTCTGTGAAATCCGGTTTGTAAGTAAAACCAACTTTG
>DRTC01000559.1 GCA_011372345.1 Candidatus Cloacimonadota bacterium | reverse complement strand
ATCGGGATGCATTTTATTCCTAAAGATGCCAAAATAAACGCTTCTCTCGGTAGTTCAAAATTCGATATGTCATCTATCGATTGGAAAGAAATCATCAATATGGCTTCCTCCGGAGAAGTCGGAGATCTGTTCTTTATGGAAATCGAAGAAGATGACGGAACTCCGACTACGATCAGGATTTTCGTGGAGTAGCTCACGGCAAAGATGCGAAGAACGCAAAAGAAAAACCTGCAAAATGTAGCACAGAATTGTATTCTGCGGAAAAGCAATTTCTTTCACAATAGGAATTTTAAAATTAGTTCCCATCATTTGATTTGACTCAAACAGATCAAATAATTATTTTGCTTTTGAAATTATATTTGGAGGTAATTATGAAAAACACGATCGTCTGGTTTGAAATCCCGGTAACTAATTTCGATAGAGCTAAAAAATTCTATGAAGAATTATTAGGATTAGAACTTCAAGTTGATGAAATGGGCGGAGCAATGATGGGCTTTTTTCCGTTGGAAGGAGAAGGTGTTACCGGAGCAATCGTCAAAGGTGAAGGCTACGAACCTGCTGACAAAGGAACATCAGTCTATTTCAATTGCGAAAATGATCTGCAGCCGGTTCAGGATAGAATCGAACCTGCTGGTGGAAAAGTAATTGTTCCTAAAACCTTGATCATGGAAGATATTGGATATTTCTGCCTGTTCTTAGATACTGAAGGAAATAAAGTTGCTCTCTGGTCGAAAAAGTAATTTGCCACAGAGACACGAAGAACACAGAGGAAAAACATATATTCTAATCCACCGTAATCTTTTAACTTAACTCATCCAGCAACTGCCGGATAAGTCAGTTTCTGTTTTATTTGAAAAAAGATTACCTATAATTTTTGAAATAGAACCAAACTGAAATTTATCAAATAATAAAAGCGGGACTAATCCCGCTTTTTTATTTATTTCAGAACAACTGGATCATTGTTTTATCAAGACCTAACAGATGATTGAGGAACAATGAGTTATCCCGTATATCCTGTAATCCTGTCTGTTCTTATCTTCCCTTTTTCCCGATTCAACCAATTCAACTTTCTTCCTACTTCATTATCCCTTTAGAAATCACAAGTCTTTGCACCTGGTTTGTGCCCTCGTAAATCTGGCAGAGTTTCACATCCCGCATGATCTTCTCAACCGGATAATCCTTGGAATAACCTTCTCCAGCCATAACCTGTACTGCATTTGTCGCAACTTTCATAGCCACATCTGAAGCATACATTTTGGACATTGCTGAAAGAATTGAAATATCTTTCTGACCTGTATCATACGCCCAGGCTGCACGCCAGGTCAACATTCTTGCAGTTTCGATTTCTGTTGCCATTTCCGCCAACATAAAACCGACAGCCTGATTAGCAGCGATCGGTTTTCCAAACTGAATTCTGTTTTTTGCCCAATCTTTTGAAATTTCATAAGCAGCTCTGGCAGCTCCTAAACTCAATGAAGCAACTCCGGTTCTGGTACGATCAAAAGTTTTCATGGCAATGATGAATCCGCGACCTTCTCCACCCAGCATATTTTCTGCGGGAATTTCTACATCGTGATATTTTATCTCATTTTGAACAGATGCCCGTTGACCCATTTTATCCAATTTCGAGACAATTTCGATTCCTGGTGAGTCGGTCGGAATAATAAAAGCAGTCAGGCTTCTTGCTCCTCTTTCCGGATTAGTTAAAGCAAAAACAGTGTGAAGACAGGCAACTTCCCCATTTGTAATAAATCTTTTGTGTCCATTCAGGATGTATTTATCACCTTTCTTGATGGCAGTGGATTTGATACCCGCTACATCCGAGCCTGCATTCGGTTCCGTTAAACAGTAAGCAGCAACTCCCTGCCGTTCATTGATAAAGCTGAAAAATTTCTGCTGTTGCTCATCATTTCCTACTAATAATAAAGGTGTCAGAGCCAATGTATTCGCATCGATACAAATTCCAATGCCGATACAACCAGCTCCCAGTTCTTCTGAGGCGAGCGAACCATCCAGGATTCCATAACCATTCCCGCCAAACTTCTCCGGAATTGGACCATTCATCAAACCTTCTTTATAGGCTTCTTTAACGATCTCCCAGGGAAATTCGCACGATTCATCATATTTCATCCGATTCGGAACAACCCATCTCTGCACAAAATCATAATACTTTTCTCTGATTTCCTGCTGTTTGCCTGTTAACGAAAAATCAATCATTATTCTCCTCCTGAATTATTTTCGCGGTTATTGATTAAATGTTGGTTTCTGATGTCAAATAAAAAATGTTTTGGTTAAGAACATAACTTTGTAAATTGATTAAAAATATAATTGGAAACAGGAAAAGGAAACGGGAATTCAGAAAATTGAAATGCAAAATAAAAAATCTCTGTGATCTCTGTGACTCTGTGGCTAATT
>DRTC01000558.1 GCA_011372345.1 Candidatus Cloacimonadota bacterium | reverse complement strand
CTTCCATAATCGTTATCTTACTATCACTGACATCAATGAAATGGGACAATATACATTCGATAATCTGGAAGGTTGGAAAGACTTTTCCGCAAAGGCAGAATCCGGTGATATCGTTATCACAGGAAAGAATTTTGGTGCCGGAAGTTCGCGTCAGCAAGCTGTAGATTGTTTTAAATCGCTTGGTGTTCAACTAATTTTGGCTGAATCCTTCGGAGCAATTTATGAGCGAAATGCCATTAATGCTGCCTTTCCAATTTTAACTTATACTAATATTGATGAGCTGCAGCTCAACCAAAGAGATAAAGTGAAAATCGATATTGAAAATGGCATAATTGAAAATCTGGAAAATGGCAAGAAAGTTGAGATCAGTAAATTCTTTGATGTTCAGATGGAAATTTATCTGAGAGATGGATTGCTTAGTTAATTTGAAATTTGAAATGAGGAATTTGAAATTGACGGAATAAACAAATGAATAAATATAGGATATACATAGATGAAACAGGGAATTCTGATCTGAACAGTTCAGCTAATCTCAATCATCGTTTTCTTACATTAACGGGCGTGATTATTTCTTTGAATTATGTCAGAGAAGTTTTGCATCCTGAAATGGAAGAGATTAAAAACAATATTCTTGGTCAACATCCGGATGATCCGATAATTTTTCATCGAAAAGAAATTGTTAACAAGAAACATCCTTTCGAAAAACTTCGCGATCCTGAGATAGAACAACTTTTTAATAAAACCATTTTAGAAAAATTATCTAAATGGAATTACAAAATAATTACTATCTTAATTGATAAAAAAGAACATAAAGAAATTTATCAGATTTGGAAATATGATCCTTATCATTATTGTTTAGCTATTCTAATGGAAAGGTATCTATTCCATTTAGAGGATAATAATGTCCAAGGTGATGTTCTAATTGAATCCCGTGGAGGGAAAGAAGACATCCGACTAAAAAAATCATTTTCGCACTTGTATCATAACGGAACTGAATATATTGAATCCTTAAAATTCCATAAATATCTTACTTCAAAACAAATAAAAGTTAAACCTAAAATTGCTAATATCGATGGATTGCAGTTGGCTGATCTCATTGCGCATCCATCCAGAAGACAGTTTCTGTTGCACTTAGATTTTCAGAAAAAGACAAAAGAAGTTTTTGGGGATAAAATTATTGAAGTAATTCAATCTAAGTATTACAAAAAAGGTAATAAACTTTTTGGATATGGTATGAAAAAATTGC
Source organism: Candidatus Cloacimonadota bacterium (assembly GCA_011372345.1). Lineage (NCBI taxonomy): Bacteria > Pseudomonadati > Candidatus Cloacimonadota > Candidatus Cloacimonadota bacterium. The sequence goes on along the minus strand of DRTC01000558.1, from coordinate 2,591 downwards.
CATAAGAAACCCCCTTGCGGGGGCAATGGCTTTCGCCATCCACCTCCAGATAACTGGATTGGTTCCGATAATAATAATAATAATTTTTTGTCAAATAATATTTTAGGAGGTTCTTAGATGAACGGAAAGACTTTTGTAGAAAAAATACTGGGTGCAGAAACTGGTGCTATAGTTTTTCGTAAACCGGATATTGTTCTAACACACGATAATACTGCCAGTATCAAGAATACGTTCAATAAAATGGGCGGTGTAAAAGTTGCCGATCCTGATCAGCTTCTGGTTGTTCTCGATCACAATGCGCCACCAACAAATGCCAAACTGGCGAATCAGTATCAAACGATCCGTGATTTTGTAAAAAATCAGGGAATTAAGAAATTCCACGATGTAGGAGAAGGAATCTGTCATCAAATGATGAGCTATCATGCAAAACCTGCCATGATCATTGTGGGAAGTGACAGTCATACTTGTACAGCCGGTGCTTTCAATGCTCTTGCTGCTGGAATCGATAGAACTGAATCTGCAGGAATTTGGAAGCGAGGAGAAACTTGGTTCCGTGTTCCCGAATCAATGAAGATCACTCTAAATGGGAAACTTCAGCCCGGAGTTTATGCTAAAGACATTTCGCTTTGGATCATCGGTATGATCGGTTCTGCTGGAGCAAATTATATGAGCATTGAGTTTCATGGTGAAGGTGTGAAAACCCTCTCCATTTCGCAAAGAATGACTCTTACTAATCTTGCTTCGGAAATGGGTGCTAAAAATGCAGTTTTTCCACCTGATGAAGTTCTGGAAGATTTTCTTGGAGAAAAAATTGTGAACGGTATTTGGGCTGATGCAGATGCAAAATATGAACGAGAAATTGAGATCAATTTAAATGAGATATTTCCGCTTGTAGCAGCTCCTCATCATGTGGATAACGTGAAAGCTGTTTCCGAAGTTCAGGGAACAAAGCTGAATCAGGGACTCATTGGAACCTGTACAAATGGACGTTTGGAAGATATCCGCATCGCTGCAGAAATTCTGGATGGAAAGAAGGTTGCCTACGGTTTCCAACTTTTGGTGATTCCAGCTTCCAAAGAAATTTATCTGCAAATGATCGAAGAAGGTTTAACCACCAAACTCATGAACGCAGGCGCCAGTGTACTGGCAGTTTCCTGCGGACCATGTCTGGGAACAGGACAAGGAATTCCTGCTGATGGTTACACTGTAATTTCCACTGCTAATCGTAATTTCAAAGGCCGCATGGGAAACAAAGAAGCTCAGATATATCTGGCTTCTCCTGCCTGCGTAGCTTACAGTGCAATCACCGGAGAGATCACAGATCCGCGTGGAAAAGCTTTTGCAGATAAATATCCATATCCAAAAGCACAAAGCACAACCGTGGATATCCAGCCAGATGACAATAGAAGAGCAGAAACAACTTGGAATTACGCTGATGTAGATAATCTGAATACTGACCAGATGTTTGCCGGAAATCTCACATATCAAGTTCTTAGCTCCGATCCTGAGGCTATCATGCCATATCTGTTTGTAGATTTCGATGAAAATTTCACAAAAAAAGTGCAAGCTGGTGATGTAGTTATCGCTGGAGAAAACTTCGGCTGCGGCAGCTCTCGAGAACATCCTGCTGTTGGGTTGGCTCACGCCGGAGTAAAAGCAGTTATTGTTAAATCTGTTAATCGTATTTTCTACCGCTCATCAGTAAATCAAGGTCTTCCAATTATTGTATTACCGGAAGTTGTAGATGCATACAACCAAGGTGACAAAGTTGAAGTTAGTTTGGAAAATGGATTCGTGAGGATTAACGAAAATGAATTTAAATTTGCTCCACTTCCAAAAGAATTGATGGCGATCTTCGAGAAGAAAGGTTTGATAAACTGGGTAAAGGAGAATTAGATTTGCCGCAAAGTACGCTAAAACGCAAAAGACAAAAACCTTGTGAATTATGTATCGGCTTGGTTACAAACGATGCTGGAACTCTTTCTGCTAACCAATGGTTATCGAACATCTTGCTTTTCTCGACCTTCGCAATGGTTCTGTTAAATACCAATCTTCCATAATATCTCATTCCTAAACTCCTGTTTGGGAATGAGAAAAAATAGCAAATCCCTGCGAATTTTGTATTGGGCTTCTTGCTTTGCTGGACTTTTGTAATGGTTTATAGAAACAAAGGACAATGAATTATAAAACAAGTCGCAGTGTGTTTCAGCACTAATTCATTAGATATAACTAACTAGTTCCCATGCAGAAATGCATGGGAGCTTTTTAAATATTGTCTCCTTCATATGGCTTTTGAGTATTTGTGCCGTAGGAAGAACGTTTGATACTGCTTGAGTTATCTGTAGGATCGCGAGTTTATCAATTTTCGTTCTGACGAGGATAACAAATCAAAAGTCTAATATACGGGAAAATTTCTTTTTGCTTCTGTTTTTCTTTGGGTGACAAAGAAAAATGACGATAATTTTTTTTATATCCATGCAAATCTTTGAACTATTATTTTTGCTAATATGAAAAATTTGTGGTTTCCCACTTGACAGCAGATTCAATCATTGCAGATTCAGTCCAGATCAGTGCTAAACATAGTATTGTGG
>DRTC01000557.1 GCA_011372345.1 Candidatus Cloacimonadota bacterium | reverse complement strand
GATTTAACATTTACCATTTCCGAAGACCTGACGAGTGAAGATGAGGGAAATCCATCGCAAATTAAACTTTATACTCGCTCTTCAAATGCTGATTCAAATTGGATTTTGTTAATGACTGCAAGTTCTGTAAATGCTTCAACAGATGAAGTAACATTCGATAACATCACCGATTTCAGTCAATTCTTTATCGGAAGAACAGCTCCGCAATCACTCAATCCTCCTCAAAATCTGACAATCGAGGTTGTAGACGAAGAAGTGCAATTGAGTTGGGATGAAGTTGTCGGTGCGAATTCCTACAAAATCTATGCGTCTGACGATCCGTATGCAGCAGATTGGGAAGAAGAGATCGGTTCGGTTGCTGAAACGAGCTGGACTACAGATATTACGGGATTAGAAAAGAAATTCTATCGAGTTGTTTCTTCGACGGAGAGTGTAACTCGTGATTCCGATCTCGAGAAAAAAACTCTGAAAAAGTCTCGCTCAAAAATCTCTCGCAATTGACTATTGCTGAATTGAGGTAAGTATAAAACCTTGAAATTGTTTAGCGATATGATGATATGAAAGAAACATTTTCAAGGTTTGTTTTGACAACTCTCATACAAAAAGTTTTCAAGAAGCTGGGAAAATATATTCAGGAGGTTCTTATGTCTAAAAAAACAACTCTATTTCTTTTGCTATTTCTAACAGCATCGTTATTTTCCACCAATATCGAAGTTTCGGGAACAATATCAACCAATACAACCTGGACAGGTGTGGACACAGTAAAAGTAACAGGAAATATTACTATTAACAATGCAGTAACCCTAACCATCGATCCCGGAATTTATGTAGAATTTCAGGGACATTACAAATTGGATGTGCAAGGCACACTCATTGCTATCGGTACATCTTCCAATAGTATTACTTTCACAGCAGCAAACCACAGCACCGGCTGGAACAGGATTGTTTTTGATAACACACCGGCAGCCAATGATTCATCAAAAATAGTTCATTGCAAATTAGAATACGGAAAAGCAAATCTTACCGACGAAGAAAGAAAAGGCGGAGCAATATATTTGAATGATTTCAGCAAAATATTAATTAGCCATAGTAATTTCAGCAATAATTACTGCACAAAGGAAGGTGGAGCAATCTACGGTAATTATGCTGATATTAAAATCGAAAACAGCACTTTTCATAATAACATTGCCGATGATTTTGATGGTGGAGCATTTTTTTTCAAGTATTCAAATCCTCTGATCGTTAATAATCTGATTTATGATAATGATGCCTATTCTGGTGGTGGAGTTTATGTTTTCCTTTGTAACGGAACATTTATCAATAACACAATATCCAACAATACTGCATCTTGGGATGGAGGAGGTGTCCGTTTTATTCAGGATGGTTCAACATTTAAAAATACCATAATATATGGGAATACTGCTAATATTGGAGAGCAAATTGCAATAGCCCATGGTAATCCAGGTTTCTATTACTGTGATATTGAAGGCGGAATAGATGCTGTCTATGGATCTGAATACATAGGGAACTACGAAAATTGCATTGATGCCGATCCGCAATTTATTGGTTCGGGAAATCACCCTTATGGTCTGTTAGAAATATCTCCTTGCATTAACAATGGATATCCCGTTACTTCTGTAAATGATGTCGGAGAATATGATCTTGCAGATAATCCTCGTTTTCTAAATTCCATAATCGATATTGGTGCTTATGAGGGTCTTATAGAATATGATGACTTTCCCGGAACTGCTCTCGAATTTGACGGTACAGATGATTATGTTAATATTGGGAACGATGAAAGTTTAAATTTTGGAAATGTTCTCACCATCGAATGCTGGGTAAAACCAAACGACCTTTCAGGCAGACAGGGAATTTTTTCTACCAGATTGGATAATGAATCAGGTTCTTTCCAAGTGGAAATAGGTCCCGGAAGTAATGGATCGAACAGAGTTGCAGTTGCCGGAGTAAACACTTGGGTTGCCGAAACGGAAGATGATGTTATTGCAGCAGATGAATGGTTTCACATCGTTTACACAAGATCGGGGATAATGCCGGAAGATCAGAAGTTATATATTAACGGAGAGGAACAATCTCTGATTACTAATGTCTCTTACGAGTTCTTAAATAATTCATCTGATAAAATTATAGCTTCCGGTACAAATGGCGGTCAATTATTTAATGGGATTATTGATGAAATGCGAGTTTGGAATGTGGTACGTTCCGAAACAGAACTGCGTGAAAATATGCAT
>DRTC01000556.1 GCA_011372345.1 Candidatus Cloacimonadota bacterium | reverse complement strand
TGCAAATAAAGAATTTAAATGGCAATATGTTTTTCCCGCAGCTCGAAAATATTATAGTGAGGAACTCAAACAAACAATCAGGTTTCACTTACATTCCAGTGCTGTTCAAAAAGAGTTTAGAAAAGCATTACTGAAAAGTGCTATCGATAAAACAGCAGGATGTCATACACTTCGTCATTCTTTTGCGACCCATCTGCTGGAAAATGGATACGATATTAGAACAGTTCAGGAACTTCTCGGACATCAAGACATTAAAACTACAATGGTCTATACTCATGTAATGCAGAAAAAAAAGATCAGTGTTACAAGTCCATTAGATATATAAAATGTGGAAATTGATGTAAATTATGCAAACTCAATCACCCCTAAAAAAATCTTTCGATCTCTCCTTCAATAAATTCGTTTCCGCCTGCGCCGGAGCAGGAAAAACTTGACACTCCAATCTTTCTTTACAAATTGGGAATGGTTTTCCCAAAATGTAAAAAAGGGAGGAAACAATGATTAAAAGAGATATTCAGAGTTTGCTGAGAGAAATGATGCGCTCTTTTCCGGTTGTAACAATCACCGGTCCTCGACAGTCAGGTAAAACAACTTTAGTAAAACAAACCAACCCGGGCATGGATTATGTTTCATTGGAAGAGCTTGATAATCGAGAACATGCAGAACAAGACCCACGCGATTTTTTGTCCAAATACAAAAACAGTGTAATCATCGATGAAATCCAGAAAGTGCCTTCTCTTTTGTCTTACATTCAGACGATTGTTGATTCGGAACAGAAGAACGGCAGATTCATCTTAACCGGAAGTAACCAGTTTGAATATTTGAGTTCGATCTCACAAACACTTGCCGGCAGAACCGGAATCCTGAAACTTCTGCCTTTCTCATATTCGGAAATTTATCATAACAAGTTCATTCCGCAAAATGAAGTTCTGTATAAAGGCTTTTATCCGAGAATTTTTGATCAGAATATCCGTCCTGAATTATTCTTATCCGGTTACCTGGAGACTTATGTAGAAAGAGATGTTCGTGCAATATCTAAAGTTCAGGATTTGATGCAGTACCATCGTTTTCTCCAACTTTGTGCCGGCAGAACAGGGCAGATCTTAAATTTTAATAATATCGGAAATGAATTAGGTGTCGATCACAAAACCGTGAAAGAATGGATTTCGATCGCTCTGGCAAGTTATTTAATTTTTCTGCTTCCACCATATTATAAAAATTACAATAAGCGTATCAGGAAAGCCCCAAAACTATACTTTCTCGATGTCGGACTCGCGGCTCATCTGATCGGAATTCAAAATATAGACCAACTTCAAACACATCCTTTAAAAGGAGAATTATTTGAAACATTTGTGGTTATCGAATTTTTGAAAAAGAGATATAATCAAGGGAAAAGAAGTAACCTGTATTATTTTAGAGATAATACCGGAAACGAAATCGATTTGATCTTTGAAACCGGTTTAGAACCAATTCCTATTGAAATTAAATCTGCGCAAACCGTGAATTCGGATTTTTTCAAAGGATTGAATTATTTCGGCAAATTAGAAAAAAACATTGAGGAATCGATTTTAATTATGGGAAATGATATTAAACAAAGAAGAAATGAACATTCGGTTTATGGATATCCATTTATTAATGAATTGCTGGAAAATTTATAAATGCAAACTCAATCACCTTTAAAAAAATCTCTCGATCTCTCCACTAATAAATTCGTTTCCGCCTGTGCCGGAGCAGGAAAAACATTTGCTCTTTCCAAGCGGTACTGCAAGATATTAGATGAATTCACAAAACAAAATTTGAGCAGACAAAAATCCAACTGGCTGGGAGTGAAGAACATCCTGGTCATAACTTTCACCAACAAAGCGGCAGCAGAAATGTCCGGCAGGATTTATGAAGACCTGAATATTCTCTTGAACGGAAATGAGATCAAAGGACTGAAAAAGCAGGGAATCGAACTCGGAGAAAATATCAGGAAAACTTCTGATCAATACAAACGCTGGCTGCGTTCCACCTTTTCGCAAAATTATATTTCCACGATCGATGGTTTCTGCAGTCGTATCTTACGGGAAAATGCTTATCAGATCGGGATCGATCCGAAATTCAAGACTTTTGAAGATGTGCAGACCGAACAGATATTTGATGAAACTCTCAAGGATTTTATTCAGCAGAAAAGCGAGCAATTTGATGATAATCTGAAAGTTCTGCTCGATCATACTTCAGTTTACAAAATCCGACATTTTATCAAATATTTGTTCGAGAATCGAGCCTTTGTTCAGGATTGGATTGATTTCATCCAGAAAGATGAAAAGGAAATCAAAGAAAAATGGAGTGAAGATTATACTCCGGATTGTGATATTAATTTTTTAAGGCAAATTTTCGCAGATATCGAAAATTATTCTCAATATTATTCCGCTCCTGATAACGATAAAGGAATAATAATTTTCGATGCTTTAAAACAGTCATTTCCAAAACTTGATGCGACAGCTTCCAATAAAGAAAAACAGAGAATCATTTTAGCAGAAATCCTGCCTTTGTTCCAAACCGGAAAAGGAACTTATTATAAATCAATCACTTCCTGGAAAAAATCTAATTGGGAAAATAAAAGTATTTATCAGAAATTCAAAGGAATTGTAATAAATTTCTGCAATTATTTAAGAGAAGAACTTCCTGAAAACGAAATCCTCAAAGCTCCCAATGAATATGATTTTAAAGCGATCCCGGTTTTGAAAAGCCTGGTTTCTTTTTACGAGGAATTCGCTGAAACCTTGTGGCAGAAACAGCTTGAATTGAACTTTCTCAATTTTGATGATATCATTCTGAAAGCAAAAGAACTACTTCAAAATGATAAAATCCGCCAGAGATATTCCTCTCAATTCCAGCATATTATGGTTGATGAATTTCAGGATACGAATGATGTCCGCTGGGAAATTATTAAGTTGCTTGGAAGAACTTGCGAATGTTCGAGGAACGAGATCTTCGCAATGTTTGAAAACAATAGCCACGAAGAACACGAAGATGCACGAAGAAATGAAGTAATAAATAATGAACATTCAGAAAATGAACATTCAGAAAATGAACATTCAGAGTTTAAATATTACGAGGATAAACATTCCGAAGAGCTTCGCACATTCGGAAGTTTGCGTGAGGTTGGGATTTTTATTGTTGGAGATAAGAAACAATCGATCTATCGCTTTAATCAGGCAGATGTGGAAGTTATGAATCGGGCGGAAGAGGAGTTGACACACTCTGAAAAAAAGAATGTTATCATCTCCTTCAACGACAATTTCCGCTCCTCCAAAGATTTCATTGACTGTGTGATAAATCCCCTTTTCAGCAGAATTATGCCAATAGCCAAAAAACCATTCGAAGCGGAATTTGAACCGACAACATTTAATGAGAATAATAAATCCGAAAAAAGTATTGCAGAAAAGACGGATATCGTTTGCAGCCTTCAGGCTGTTTATTCTGATAAAAATACTTCCAAAGAAGATTTGAAACATCTTTCAGCTTTGAACGCCGTAACGATCGCACAAGAATATTTGAAATGGGCAAAAGAAGTCAAATTGGAAGAAAAGGTTGTGATCGGAGTTTTGCTGCGAAAATTTACGAATATCCAGAATTACCTGAAAGTTTTCCAGGAACAGGACATTCCTTTTGAAATTATCGGAGGAAGAGGATTGTTTCAGCAGCAGGAAGCTTTCGATCTTTTCCATTTTGTCAGTGTTCTCATAAATCCTTTTGATGATCTGGCTTTGATCGGGTTGTTGCGAAGTCCGTTTTTTGCGATTTCGGATAAACAGATTCATCATCTGAAGAATAGAAAGAAAGAACAGTCGGTTTTTTCCTTTATGAAAGGATCTGCTGAATTTGAGGAAATTGTTCAAATCATTCAAACTTGGAGAAAAGATGCTCAAATTTTGTCGTTGGATGTTTTGCTGCAAAAGATACTTTCCGAAGCTTCCCACAAAGAATTTCTTTCAAATAAGATTCGGAAAGTTGAATGCCGGAATGATGCTGCTCGATCCGGACTTTCCGAATTTGCTAACGAAGAGAATATGCAAGAAAAACTTTGTAAAGGTGGAGGAAATGAACTTTCCGAATTTTTTAACGAAGAGAATATGCAAGAAAAACTTCGGAAAGGTGGAGGAAATGAACTTTCCGAATCTTTAAATGAAGAAAATTTGGAAGAAAAGCTTCGGAAAGGTGATGATCCGGATAATTCTGATTTTGTCTCGACTCGTCGCTTTGCTTACGAGTCGAATAAAATCAGGTTTGGTTATTTCAGTGAAATTGGAGGAGCTCAGCGGATCGCTAATATTGAAAAAATATTGAATATTTTATCTGAACTTTCTCTGGAAGGTTCGAGCCTGAAAAATGTTTACAATTTCTTCAAATTCCAGATCGAAAATAACAATGATACTTCCCAGTCTGAAACTCCTTCAACTGCAAAAGTTCAGATCTTATCCATCCATCGATCTAAAGGACTGGAATTTCCTGTGGTGATCATTCCGGAAATGAATTCCCAAACTAAAAGTGATTCTTCTCCAATCTCGCATGGCAGAATTATCAGAGACGGCAGGATCGAAGTCGGGATTTCTCTCGATGAAGAAGGAGAATCGCAAAAAATGAACCTGCTGAATTCTGTTAAAAAGCAGGCAAAATTAGAAACCGAAGCTGAAGATAAACGGCATTTTTATGTGGCAGTAACGCGTGCAAAATACAGGATTGCTTTTCTCTCGGAATTCAAAGATAAGCAGACAAAGAGACAAAATTTCTGGCAAAATTATATCAAACCGAGTTATGAAATTCCGGATGATTTAGATGCTGAAAGTTGGAAAAAACTCAAATTTGAGAAGACGGAAATCAATCTACTTTCAGTTTCCGAACTAAATCGGAAGTTCAAGCAAAAAACCGAATTAGAACCTTTAATTTGGGAAGAACCGTTTTTTCATAAATTCGAGAAAAGATTTCTACAAGTGAATCCTCACGATATTATGAAAAGCATTTCTAAAAAATCTTCTGAATTCGTAACAGAAAAACAATCATCAGAAATTGCTTTGTCTTTTGGCACGATCGTTCATAAAATTATGGAGAAAGAGTGGTGGAAAAATAAAGATTGTAAATTGAATATTGAAAAATATTTAAGGAACAATTTTCCTGAAATTTCTTTTGCTTCGATTTCTCAAGAACTTAAAAAACATATTTCCAATTTTAAGAAAAGCGAGCTTTCCAAAACAATTTCTCAAATTCCTGCGGAAGATAAATTCCCCGAATTTCCGGTTATCGGCTGGATCGATAATTCCGGAAAATATCTGCAGGTTTCAGGCGTCATCGATCTGCTTTATAAATTCGAGGGAAAATGGTTCATTCTCGATTATAAGACCGACAAAGATAAAAGCAATTTGGCGGAATATAAGATCCAAATCCAAACTTATATCTGGATGGTGAAGCAACTTTATGATTTTGATGCGGTGGGACAGATATTTTTTACGAATTTAGGAGAATTGGAGGAAGTTGAGTGGGAAGAAAGGTATTTTTCGGAGATCTATCCTGAAGAGAAATTTTTCTTTAACCTCACCCCATCCGTTTTCGTCGGACTAAAGCCCCAATTCTCTTATGAGGAGAGGGAGAATCAAAATCGCATAAATGAGATTTTGAACGGAAAATCAGCGGAAGATGTTTTGATCATCAATCCGACCAAACAGCAATGTCTTTCACAGATCAGGTTTTTGGCAAAGGAGAAACTTCTGACTCCGAATATTCAGATTTTAACTCTGAATCAACTATTGAAAAAATCAGAAATTATAGGGAAAAAGATTTCTTTTAATTTTGCGAAATTGATGATCAGAAAATTGTGTTCCGATAAAAAATATACAGAGGGAATGATAGAATTATTGACCGATGCAATTCTGAAAAACGAGAAATATAAAACCGGACTAAAACCTGAATTTAGAGAAATCGAAAATAAATTTAGAAAACTGAAAAAAGAAAAGCAATATTTTACCGATGCAGATGAAATTAAAAATTT
>DRTC01000555.1 GCA_011372345.1 Candidatus Cloacimonadota bacterium | reverse complement strand
AGGAGGTAAAAGATGGCTAAGGCAAAATTTGAGAGGACGAAGCCCCATGTAAATATTGGCACGATCGGTCATGTAGATCATGGAAAGACAACCTTAACAGCTGCGATCACGCTTTTTTTAAGTAAGAAAGGCGGAAGTGATTTCCGTTCCTTCGACAGTATCGACAATGCTCCGGAAGAAAAGGAAAGAGGGATCACGATCGCCACAGCCCATGTTGAATATGAAACAGAGAATCGGCATTATGCCCATGTTGACTGTCCCGGGCATGCAGATTATGTGAAGAACATGATCACCGGAGCAGCTCAGATGGATGGAGCTATTCTGGTAGTTTCCGCAGCAGACGGACCCATGCCGCAAACCAGGGAACATATTCTTCTAGCTCGTCAGGTAGGAGTTCCGGCAATGGTTGTTTTCCTGAATAAATCAGATCTGGTAGATGATGAAGAATTGCTGGAACTGGTAGAACTTGAAGTCCGCGAATTATTAACAGAATATGAATTTCCCGGAGACGATATTCCAATCGTAACCGGTTCAGCGCTGAAAGCTCTGAACGGAGATCCGGAAGGAGAAGCACAAGTTGTTGCTTTGATGAAAGAAGTAGATGCTTATATTCCTCTTCCCGAACGAGATACAGACAAACCGTTCCTGATGCCCGTGGAAGATGTATTTTCAATTTCCGGTCGCGGAACAGTAGCCACCGGAAGGATCGAAAGGGGAGTAATCAAGGTTGGGGAGAAGATAGAACGAGTCGGTATCAGAGAGACGAAAGAGACTACTTGTACCGGAGTTGAGATGTTCCGCAAGATCCTCGATCAGGGACAAGCCGGAGATAATGTGGGAATCCTCCTGCGCGGAATGGCAAAAGATGAAATAGAACGGGGAATGGTTCTCGCTAAACCGAAATCTATTACCCCTCATACCAAATTCAAAGGAGAAACTTATATTCTGACGAAAGACGAGGGTGGACGACACAAACCGTTCTTCAGCGGATACAGGCCACAATTCTATTTCCGCACAACCGATGTTACCGGAAGTTTGACTTTACCTGAAGGAGTCGAGATGGTCATGCCGGGTGATAATGTCACAATTTCGGCAGAACTTATAACTCCGATCGCGATGGAGAAAGGTCTTCGTTATGCAATCCGTGAAGGTGGACGAACAATCGGTGCTGGTGTTGTCAGCGAAATCATCGAATAGATCCGGAGGATAAAGTGTCAAAAAAAGATGCAGGAAACAGAATCAGGATAAAATTAAAAGCATACGATTTTCGTCTTTTGGATAAATCTGTAGCAGAAATTGTCAAAAACACAAGAAATACCGGAGCTAAGATCGTCGGTCCGATCCCTCTACCTACGGAAAGGACATTATATACAGTTTTAAGATCTCCTCATGTTGATAAAAAAGCACAGGATCAGTTTGAGATGTTAGTTCATAAAAGACTGGTCGATATTGTTAATCCGACCCCACAAACTACAGGGGCTTTGAAAAAACTCAGTCTTCCCGCGGGTGTCCATGTGGAAATCAAGGCTTAAAAGGAGTTTGTCATGATAGGTTTAATTGGAAGAAAGCTCGGGATGACACAGGTCTTCGGGAAAAATGGAGAAATTATTCCCGTTACTGTTGTTCAGGCAGGTCCGTGCCAGGTCATTCATCGTAAATCAAAAGAAAAACATGGTTATGATTCTGTTCAACTCGGTTTTGAAGAAATAGATGAAAAGAAAATTAACAAACCTCATAAAGGACATTTGAAAAAACATAAAAGTAATACTTATCGATATTTAAGAGAATTCCGTTTGAGAGTTTATAAAGATATCGAAGAAGGTGAGATTTTTGATGTCAGTATGTTCATAGAAAATGAAATGCTCAAGGTTACGGGAACATCTAAAGGTAGAGGTTTTGCAGGAGTTATGAAAAGACATGGATTTCATGGTTTCAAAGCCACACATGGAGTTCATGAATCATATCGAGGCCCAGGAGCGATCGGGCAATGTGCAACGCCATCCCGTGTCTTCAAAGGAAAAAAACTACCGGGTCAAATGGGTAACAAAAGAACTACGATCCTGAACATGAAAGTCGCGAAAGTCGATGTTGAAAAAAATCTTGTTTTTGTCAAAGGTGCTGTTCCCGGTCATAGAAATAGTTTAGTTCTTCTCAGGAAAGAACTGTAATAGGGAGTCATGGAAATGTTGGAAGCAATCAAATATTCAGCTGAAGGTGAAGAAATTGGAAAAGTAGCTTTACCGGATTCACTTTTCGCAGCTGAATCAAAAAATCCTAAAGCATTATTATACGAAGTAATAAACATGTATTTAGCGAATCAGCGGCAGGGAACATCAGCAGTGCAAACGCGAGCAGAAGCTCAAGGCAGCGGGAGAAAATTATTTAAGCAGAAAGGAACCGGAAATGCCCGTCCGGGGAATCTCCGAACTCCGCTCAGAGTCGGTGGAGGCCGCGCTTTTGGTCCCAAACCAAAAAGCTGGTATAAACATATTCCAAAAAAGAAAAAAAGATTAGCTTTGAAACTTGCCCTCACGGAAAGAGCAAAAAATAATCAAATTATTATTCTCGAATCACTCGAATTCGATAAACCGAACACGAAACGAGCAAAAGAACTCCTCACTAAAATTTCTCCTGAAAAAAGTAAAAAACTTCTCCTCATCGACGGAAATGATCACGAATTGATCAAATCATTCAGTAATATGCCTTATACCAGTATGGATAAAGCCGATTCTATTTATGCTTATGAAATTCTCAAATGCAATCACCTGATCATGACCGAAGAGGCATTAAAAAAGATCGTGGAGGTATTTGCATAATGAGATACGAAAGAGAAATTATCATCGCTCCGATGGTGACGGAAAAAACTACTTCATTAAACAATATTAATAATAGTTATACATTCAGAGTCAGCATCAATGCTAACAAAATCGAGATAAAAAAAGCAGTAGAGAAAATATTTAATGTTAATGTTCTCGCCGTGAATACGATCAGGCAGCGGGGAAAAATCAAAAGAATGGGTCGTAATTCCGGTAAAAGAGCGGATTGGAAAAAAGCAATTATCAAGCTCAAACAAGGTGATAAAATTGCTGATTTCGAATAGAAATTGAGGGAGCTTTTAGATGGGAATTAAAAAATACAAACCGGTCACTCCGACCTTGAGATTCAAAACAGGTTTTACTTTTGATGAAATCACTAAAACCGAACCTGAAAAATCTCTGCTCAAACCTCTGCCCAAGAAAGCAGGAAGAAATCATCATGGCAGAATTACTTGCAGGCATCGAGGCGGCGGACATAAAAGACATTACCGGATCATCGATTTCAAAAGGAATAAACACGATATTCCAGCTAAAGTAGCCACCATCGAGTATGATCCCAATAGGAGCGCTCGCATCGCTCTTCTGCATTATGTTGATGGTGAAAAAAGATATATCCTGGCTCCGCTCGATTTAAAGGTCGGAGATACAGTCAATTCCGGTGAGAAGGTTGAGATCAAAGTTGGAAACGCTCTTCCACTCGCGAATATTCCGATGGGAACGACGATCCATAACATCGAGTTCAAAGCCGGAAGAGGTGGTCAACTGGCCAGAAGTGCAGGAGCTTACGGGCAACTCGTTGCCAAAGAAGGCGGCTATGTTCATATCAGAATGCCTTCCAATCATGTCCATTTTATCAGGAAAGAATGTTACGCTACGATCGGACAGGTTGGGAATATCGAACACAACTCCATCGTAGTCGGAAAAGCAGGTCGTAAAAGATGGATGGGAATTCGTCCGACAGTGCGAGGTGTTGCCATGAATCCTGTTGATCATCCGATGGGTGGAGGAGAAGCAAAAACTTCCGGCGGCGGACATCCGGTCTCTCCCTGGGGAGTTTTGGCAAAAGGCGGGAAAACCCGTAAAAAACACAAATATTCCGATAAGTATATAATTAAATCCAAAAAGAAATAAAAAGGTGATATATGTCTCGATCAATCAAAAAAGGGCCTTTTGTAGATAAACATCTGGAAAAAAAAGTTGATGATTTGAATGCTCAAAGCAAGAAACAGGTGATCAAAACCTGGTCTCGCAGATCAACGATAATTCCTAAATTTGTGGAACATACATTTGCCGTTCATAACGGACGGAAATTTGTTCCGGTTTATATTTCGGAAAATATGGTGGGTCACAAATTAGGAGAATTTTCTCCGACACGAACATATCGTGGTCATAGAGTAAAAAAATAAACACTGAAAATTTATAAGGGAGCAGAAGTAATGGAAGCAATAGCCCGAGTACGAAATTTAAGAGGTTCGGCACGGAAAGCAAGATTGATCTTGGACTTGATCCGCGGCAAATCCGTACCTGAAGCTCAAAGAATATTGCTTTTCTCAAAGAAAAGAGTCGCCACAAATGTTGCCAAAATCCTAAATTCTGCAATAGCAAATGTTACGGTTAAAGAAGGAAAGGCAGATATGGATAATATGGTCGTAAGCAAAGTTTTTGCTGATGATGGTCCCATTATGAAAAGACACAGACCTCGCGCTCATGGTAGAGCAACAGTTATCAGAAGAAGAACATGTCACATAACCCTTGAGATCATGGGTAAGGAATAAGGAGGAAAACTTTGGGACAAAAAGTTAATCCTGTCGGTTATAGGATTGGTGTTAATAAAAATTATGAATCCATCTGGTTCGCAACCAAAGATGAATATATTACTAACTTCCATGAAGATCTGAAAATAAAAAAATATGTTCGAAATCGTCTGCAGGATGCGATGATCTCGAATGTCATCATTGCCCGGAAAACTAAATCCGTTACTGTCGATATTCATACTGCCAGACCGGGACAGGTGATTGGAAGAAAAGGGGCGGAGATCGAAAAGATCAGGAATGAATTATCGATCCTTGTCAATAAAACGAGAACTTCTACTTTGAATGTTTTTGTAAATGTTCAGGAAATAAAAAATATGTGGTTGGATGCTTCTCTGGTTGGTCTGGAAATCGGAAGACAACTTAAACGGAGAATTTCTTTCAGAAGAGCAATGAAATTTGCCATGCGAAATGCTATGCGAAACGGAGCTCAAGGTATAAAAGTTCAGTGTGCCGGAAGATTGGGTGGAGCAGAAATGGCGAGAACAGAAAGATATCATGAAGGCAGGACTCCGCTTCATACTCTCAGAGCTGATATCGATTATAAACTTACAGAAGTTACAACAACTTACGGAATCATCGGCATCAAGATCTGGATTTACAAAGGCGATATCTTTAAATAAGGAGAAAAAATAGATGTTAGCTCCAAAGAAAGTTAAATATAGGAAAAAGCAAAAGGGTCGCAGAAAAGGTCTGGCTTACAGGGGTAGTACGATCAATTTTGGTGATTACGCTATTATCTCTCTTGATGCAGCCTGGATCACGAGTCGTCAAATAGAATCTGCTCGTGTTGCTATCACGAGAACAATGAAGAGAGCGGGAAAACTATGGATCAGGATCTTTCCTGATAAACCGATCACTAAAAAACCTGCTGAAACGAGAATGGGAAAAGGTAAGGGTGCTCCTGAATATTGGGTGGCAGTTGTCAAACCCGGAAGAATAATGTTTGAATTCGAAGGAGTTGATCCGGAAGTTGCCAAGGAAGCTGCCAGGCTTGCCGGACATAAATTACCTGTGCAGACAAAAATAATCTGTAGAGAAGGAGTTGAAATATGAAAATAATGGAACTCCGGGAATTAACAAATGATGAACTCCGGCAAAAGTATGAAGATTCCAGGGAAGAATTATTCAATTTAAGATTTCAGAAAGCAATGAACAGGCTGGAAAACCCGTTGCGAATCAAAGATGTGCGTCGGGATATAGCTCGTATCAAAACCTTGATAACAGAAAGAAAGAAGAGCGAATCTTCAGCATAAGAGGTAATAATGACTAACGGAAGAAAAGTTACAAAAACCGGAATAGTGGTCAGCGATAAAATGGAGAAAACTATCGTTGTCAAAGTTCAACGACAGTTCAAACATCCGCTCTACAAAAAAATCGTGAGAAGACATAAAAATTTTAAGGCACATGATGAAAAGAATGAATGTCAGATCGGTGATGTTGTCCAGATCCAGGAAAGCAAACCAATCAGCAGAGATAAAAGATGGATTCTCAGCGAGATAATCGAAAAAAGAAAATAAGGAGCCTGAAATGATCCAAGCTCAAACAATGTTGAATGTAGCAGATAACTCAGGTGCCAAAAAAGCACAATGCATCAAAGTATTAGGCGGTTCCAAACGAAAATATGCCGGACTTGGAGATATCATCGTAGTAGCGATAAAGACTGCTGTTCCAAACAGCAAGATCAAAAAAGGTTCGGTCGAAAGAGCTGTTATTATTCGCACACATAAAGAAGCAAGAAGGAAAGACGGCTCTTATATTCGTTTTGAGGATAATGCAGTGGTCATGATCGATGAAAAAGGAGAACCCAAAGCAACCCGTATTTTCGGTCCTGTTGCCAGAGAATTGAGAGAGCATCATTTTATGAAGATAATATCATTAGCACCGGAAGTTCTTTAAGAAAGTTCTTTTAAGGAAATTCTGCAGGAGTTTGATAAATGGAAAAGAAGCAAAAAGATACACGCACAAAAAGAAAAACATCCGGTGATGGTGGTTACCAGAAATCCGGAAAAGATAAAAGCAAAGGAAGAAGCAAAAAATTGAGCTTTCACGAAAAAATGCAGCTTCCTCACAGAAATAGCATGAAAATAAAAAAAGGTGACACTGTTGTTGTTATTGCCGGTAAATACAAAGGTGTTAAGGGTAAAGTTTTAAAAGCTTACCCGAAGACCAACAGTGTGATCGTTGAAAAAGTGAATTTTATCAAAAAGCATACTCGACCGACCCAGCAGAATCAACAGGGTGGAATCGTCGAAAAAGAAGCTCCGATCAATGTTTCCAATGTAAAATTATTTAATGAAAAATTAGGAGATGTGACCAGGGCTGTCTTTAAACAGATTGGAAAAAATCGTGTTCGAGTTTGTAAAAAAACCGGTGATGAATTATAAAGGAGTTTGGGAATGAGTCGTTTACAGGAAAAATTTAAAAAAGAAACTATTCCCGCTTTAAAAAAGCATTTTGATTATAAAAATATTCTAATGGTACCAAAATTGGAAAAGATATCCGTCAATATGGGTGTTGGAGCTGCAACTCAGAACAAAGCTCTGCTCGATAATGCGGTAAAAGATATGGTTCAGATAACAGGTCGGAAACCTATCATCACCAAAGCCAAGAAATCGATTTCCAATTTTAAATTGAGAGAAGGTATGCCGATCGGTTGCAAAGTTACTCTGCGCGGTGAAATTATGTATGAATTCCTGGATAGATTGATCTCGATTGTTATTCCTCGAATCCGTGATTTCAGAGGTATTTCACCTAAAGCATTTGACGGCAGAGGAAATTATACTTTAGGAATAACAGAACAAACAGTTTTCCCGGAAATTGAATATGATAAAATCGATGCTGTCAGAGGTATGAATATTTCTATAGTAACCACGGCAAAAACCGATGAGGAAGGAAAAGAACTTCTTCGCAATCTTGGTATGCCGTTCAAAAATAATTAGAAGGAGAGTTATTTTGGCAAAAAAATCTTGGGTAGAAAAACAAAAAAGAACACCTAAATTTCAGGTTAGAAAATACTCTCGTTGTATGATATGTGGTCGTTCAAGAGCTTATATGCGCGATTTCGGTCTATGCCGTCTTTGTTTCAGGAAACTTGCTACTGAAGGTCAAATACCCGGTGTAAAAAAAGCAAGTTGGTAGAGGAGAATAAAATGAGTGTTTCAGATCCAATTTCCGACGCAATAACAAAAATCAGAAATGCCTTCAGGGTAAATCATAAAACAGTTACTATTAATTATAGTAATTTAAATGAATCTATTGTTAAATTATTAGCTGAAGAAAATTTTATCAACAGCTATGATATTGTCGATAGAGATCCTGATAAGAAAATACACAGAAAAAAAATATTTATTAATCTCCGTTATACGAATAATGGTGAATCTGTTCTAAAGGGAATTCAAAGAGTTAGCAAACCGGGACTTCGCATTTATGTTAATTCCCATAATATTCCATCGGTCTATAATAATACCGGTTGTGCCATTTTATCGACAAATCGAGGTTTGATGGTCGACAGAGATGCTCGCCAACAGAAGATCGGCGGAGAATATATTTGTAAAGTCTGGTAGAGGGAGGAACTCGTGTCAAGAATAGGTAAAACTCCGGTAAAATTACCTGATGGTGTTAAAGTTTCCATCGCAGGACAGAATATTGATGTCTCGGGTAAAAACGGAGAACTTAAATATATCATGAAACCTGGAATTTCTGTTGTTCAGGAAGAAAATTTATTAAAGATCAGCAGGGAAGATGATTCGAGAGAGCAAAAATGTTTACACGGTCTGACTCGTGCTTTGATCAATAATATGGTTATCGGAGTGAGTGAAGGCTATAAAAAAGTCTTACAGGTTATTGGAACCGGCTATTCGGCAGAAATAGTTGGAATCTGGTTAAAACTAAGCATAGGTTTTTCTCATGATATACTCCTGGAAATACCTGAAAATATAAAAGTTGAAGCTGAAGCAGTTCCCAGAGCTCAGAAAAGCAAACTCGGAATTCAATCCATTGTCAGGATCAGTGGTATTCACAAAGAAGATGTCGGAAAATTTGCGGCTGAGATCAGACATTGTCGTCCACCTGAAAATTTTAAAGGTAAAGGTATCAGGTATGAAGGCGAATATGTTAAGATCAAACCTGGTAAGACTTCAGCCTAATTTTGGAGATAAAAAATGGACAATAATGCAGTTACCTTAAAAAAATACCTGGCTCGTCGGAAACGCAGGAAATCGATCAGGAAGAAGATTTTCGGATCTTCGGAGAGACCCAGATTATCTGTTTTCAGAAGCCTGAAAAATATCAGTGCTCAAATAATAAATGATGACCTTGGAAATACATTGGTAATGATGTCATCAAACTCGAAAGAGATCAAACTCGATAGATCAAAAAAGAAAGTCGAACAGAGTTTTGAAGTCGGTCTTAAACTTGGAGAAAAAGCAATAGCACTAGGAATTTCAGAAGTAAGTTTTGATCGTGGAGGTTATCTCTATCATGGCAGAGTGAAAGCTCTTGCTGATGGCGCTCGCAAAGCCGGTTTGAAATTCTAAGGAGGAAAGACTTGGAAGCTAAAAGAAATAATTTTCGTCAAAATGAGCCTTTGTTTGCAGTTGAAAAAATTGTTACTACCAATCGAGTAGCGAAAGTTGTTAAAGGTGGAAGAAATTTCAGTTTTAACGCTACGGTCGTGGTTGGAGATAAAAACGGAAAAGTCGGAGTTGGCGTTGGCAAAGCAAATGAAATCGTTGATGCTATCAGGAAAGCTAAAGAAAAAGCAGGAAAGAATATGTTCTCGATTCCGATCGTTAATGGCTCCATTCCACACGAGATAATCGGTAGATTCGGAGCAAGTAAGATCATGTTAAAACCTGCTTCCCCCGGAACCGGTGTCATTGCCGGCGGTCCTGCCAGAGCTATTCTGGAAGCAGCCGGAGTAGAAAATATCCTGACAAAATCTCTTGGCTCAAATACCCAGGCTAATGTTGTCAAAGCAACTGTTGATGGTCTTCAAAAACTCAGGACAATATCTGATATCAGTAAATTAAGAGGAAAGAGCATTAAAGAATTAACCGGTCTGGAGGTTCCAGATGAAGCTTAAAGTAACCCAGATCAGAAGCACGATCAAAAGAAAAAAAAATCAGAAAAGAACGATCATTGCTCTTGGTCTCGGTAAGATCAATAGGTCAAGAATTCATGATGATAATGCGGTTATCAGGGGAATGATAAACAAGGTTTCTCATCTCGTTAAGGTTGAAGAGATCGAAGAAATAGTTGAAAAAAAGGTTGCTTCTGAAAAAGCGAAACCAACTCCCAAACCGGAAGTTAAAAAAGAAAAACCAAAGGTTGAGAAAAAGAAAGAAACTCTCCAAACAAAACCTGTTACAGAACCTGTTACAGTTAAAGAGAAAAAAGCAAAACCTGAACCTGAAATAAAAAAAGAAACTAAAAAGACGAAAGAAACTAAAGAAACGAAATCTTCTTCAAAACCAAAAAAAGCTGAAACCAAGGTTAAAATAATACCGGAGAAAGAAAAAAAGCCTGAACCAGTTAAAAAGGCAAAAAAAGTAAAAAAAGAAAAGGCAGAAATTCCTGAAAAGGAATAAGATATTCAAGAATAATTTTAATAAGTATTTTTTTCAAGAATATTTGATCAAGGAGAAGTTAATGGAACTTCATAAAATTGAAAGACCTAAAATAAAAAAGCATAAAAAAAGATTGGGAAAAGGCCATGGTACAGGTTTTGGAAAAACAGCCGGAAAAGGTCACAAAGGACAAAAATCCCGTTCCGGCGGAAATATTCCAGCCTGGTTCGAAGGTGGTCAAATGCCTTTGCAAAGACGGATTCCAAAACGAGGTTTCACAAATATTTTCAAACTTAATTATCGAGTCTTAAATTTAGGAAAATTACAGGATATCGAAGGTAACGAGTTTGATATCACAAAATTTGAAGAGCTAAGCCTGATCAGAAAACCGAAAGCAAAGGAAAAAGCTCCTGTTAAAATTTTAGCAAAAGGGATCGAAAATTTTGACAAAAAATTAATCATAAAAGCAAATGCTTTCTCCAAAACTGCCAGAGAAACTATTGAAAAATTTGGTGGGAAAGCGGAGGTAATTTAGGTGTTACAAAGTATCACTAATATTTTTAAAATTCCAGATTTAAAGAAAAAGATCCTGTTCACCGGATTGATTCTGATCATCTATCGTTTGGGAAGTTTCATTCCTACTCCGGGTATCAATGCCCAAATTCTGAAAGAATTTTTAGATCCCGGGAAAGGTTCAGGAAACCTGTTCGGATTATTTGATCTTTTTGTTGGTGGTAACCTGCAGAGAGCTTCGGTTTTTGCTTTGGGAATTATGCCCTACATTACTACCTCGATCGTTATCCAACTACTTGGTAGCGTGCTGCCTTTCTTTGAAAAATTAAAAAAAGAAGGGGCTGAAGGTCAGAAAAAGATCAATCAATATACAAGATATGGAACTGTAGTGGTCGCAGCTTTCCAGGCTATTGGCATCAGTTTTTTCCTGCAAAGTTTGGAAACAGCAAGTGGAAGAGCTGTTCCTCATCCAGGTCCATTATTTATTTTTACATGTGTTATGACTTTGGTAACAGGTGTAATGTTCATTATGTGGCTCGGTGAACAGATAACCGAACATGGAATTGGAAACGGAATATCTTTGATAATTTTTGCCGGAATTATTGCCCGTTATCCGAAAGGATTTATAAATATGTTCAATATGGTCAGGATTGGGGCAATGCCGATTTTCCATGTTGTTTTTGTCTTGGTCATCATGGTGTTTGTAACAGCATCTGTTGTTATGATCACGGAAGCGATCAGGAAAATTCCGGTTCAATACGCAAAGAGGATAATCGGCAGAAAAATTTATGGCGGACAATCAACACACATTCCTCTGAAAGTAAATACTGCTGGAGTTATTCCGATCATTTTCGCACAGTCGATCTTGATGTTCCCGAGAACGATCGCTACTTTTTTTAAAGACAGCGATTTTATGAATGGAGTCGTTCAACTTCTATCTCCCGGAGCATTTGTTTATACTGTAATTTATGTCGGCTTGATTGTATTTTTCGCCTATTTTTATACGGCAATGGTGCTTAATCCAATTGAAATGGCTGAAAATATGAAAAAATACGGTGGTTTCATTCCGGGCAGAAAACCGGGAAAGAAAACATCAGAATATATAAATAATGTATTATTGAGAATAACACTACCGGGAGCGATCTTCTTCGCTTTTGTTGCCGTTCTTCCAGAATTTATGTCCAAATGGTTTAACCTGCCATTCTATTTTGGAGGAACAGGTTTGATTATAATTGTGGGTGTTGCTCTGGATACTCTTCAACAAATTGAATCTCACCTGGTAATGCGTCATTATGAAGGTTTCATGAAGAAAGGTAAATTGCGGGGAAGAAGACGTTAGTTCTTTATTCTACTTCTTTTATAGAGTGATGATTGAAACAATATGATCCATATTAAAAATGCAGCAGAAATTGTGAAAATGCGGGAAAGTAATCGCATTGTAGCTCAATTGCTTCAAAACTTGGAAGATTATATCAAACCGGGAATCAGCACTTTAGAGATCGATAAGATCGCTGAAGATTATATCCTTTCACAGGGAGCAAAGCCTGCTTTCAAAGGTTATGTTGCTTATGGTTTATCTCCTTTCCCGGCTTCGATCTGTGCATCTGTAAATTCGTGTATAGTGCATGGAATTCCTTCCCGAAAAATAATCTTAAAGGAAGGAGATATCATCGGCATCGATGTTGGAACATTTAAAAATGGTTTTTGCGGGGATGGTGCCAGAACTTATAAAGTAGGTGAGGTTTCCAGGAAAGCCGAAGAATTGATGGAAATAACAAAACAAGCTCTGAATGCTGGAATTGAACAGGCAAAGCATGGAGCGAGGATCGGGGATATATCTTCTGCGATCAGTTCTCTGGTCAAAAAGAAAGGATATTTTGTAGCAGATAATTTAACAGGTCATGGTATCGGAAAAAAAATGCACGAAGAACCGATCGTACCTAATTTCGGGATCAGAGGAAAAGGTCCCAGACTGAAGAAAGGAATGACTATTGCCATTGAACCGATGGTCAATATTGGAACCCATCGGATTCATGAAAAGGGTTGGGAATTTTTTGTAGCAGATGATTCTTTATCTGCCCACTTTGAACATACGATTTTAATTACGGAAGGAGAACCTGAAATATTAACTGCATGTTAATAGGGGAAGGTCTTAAATGGCTAAAGAAGGAGTCATCGAAGTCGAAGGTATAGTTAAAGAAGCATTACCGAATACGACTTTTAAAGTAGAATTAGAAAACGGTCATGAGATTCTTGCTCATAGTTCGGGTAAGATGAGATTGCATTATATTCGTATTCTTCCCGGAGACAAGGTCAAAGTTGAATTATCACCTTATGATCTGAATAGAGGAAGGATCACATATCGTTATAAATAGGAAAAGAAGGTTCAAGGTTCAAAGGTTCAAGGTTGAACGAAGAAAGAATAACGATATCAATTAGTGTAGGAGAAAAAATGAAAGTCAGAGCATCTGTAAAAAAGATTTGTAAAGATTGTCAAATTATCAAAAGAAATGGAATTATACGGGTAATTTGTCCCAGTAATCCCAAACATAAACAAAGACAGGGTTAATCTTAAAGGAGGAATTTGAGTGGCTCATATATCCGGAATCGAACTGCCAAAAGATAAAAGAATTGTAATTGGTCTCACATATATTTACGGGATAGGCAAATCAATTTCACAAGAAATATTAGAAAAAGCAGGAATTGATGAAAATAAAAAAGTAAAAGACCTATCTGTCGATGAAGAAAAAAAGTTAAGAGAAATAATTCAAAATGATTACTCGGTAGAAGGGGAGTTAAGAACTCAGATAGCAATGGATATCAAGCGTTTGATGGAAATCGGTTGCTACCGAGGTCTCAGACATAAAAAAGGGATGCCGGTCAGAGGACAACGAACTCACACGAATGCCCGAACCAGAAGAGGACGCAAAAGAGGTTCCGTAACCGGCAGGAAAAAATAAAATGGAGAGAAATAGTGGCTAAAAAAACAGTACAAAAAAAAACAAAGAAAAAAAGAACTCGCCTGTCATTTAATGAAGGTGTTGCTCATATCCACTCCAGTTTTAATAATACTATTGTAACTCTCTCGGATAAAGCAGGAAATGTTTTCACTTGGTCAAGCGGTGGAAAGATCGGATATAAAGGTTCAAAGAAAAGTACACCGTTTGCTGCTCAATTGGCAGCAGCAGAAGTAGCAAAAGTTGCTCTGGATATGGGAATAAATAAGGTTCAAGTTATGGTCAAAGGTCCAGGTGGTGGAAGAGAATCTGCGATCAGGTCTCTGGATTCAAACGGTTTGAAGATTGCTTCCATAACCGATGTTACACCTATACCTCATAATGGCTGCAGACCGAGAAAAACAAGAAGAATATAAGGAATATAACTATGGCAAGATACACAGGTTCATCATGTAAATTATGCAGAAGAGAAGGAACAAAATTATTCCTCAAAGGCGCTCGTTGCAATACAGATAAATGTGCATTTGAAAGAAAACCTTTCATTCCGGGAGAACACGGCAGTGCAAAAGGTTTCAGGAAACGGGTAAGCGACTATGGAATTCATCTGAGGGAAAAACAGAAAGTTCGCAGAATTTATGGAGTCCTGGAAAGACAATTCAGAAAATACTTTAAAATGGCAGCAAAAAAATCAGGAGTTACAGGTGAGAATTTATTACAATTCCTGGAAACTCGTCTCGACAATATTGTTTTTCGCATGGGTTTTGCTCCTTCCCGGAAATCTGCACGACAGATCATCAGTCATGGTCATATTTTAGTTAATGATCATAAAGTAAACATTCCCTCTTTTTTAGTTAGACCGGGAGATGAAGTTGTGATCAAAGAAAAAAGTAGAAATATACCATTGATCCAGGAAGCTATCGAAGCTTCGACAGATGTTGCTAACTTTGAATGGTTTGAAGTTACGAAGGATAAATTCTTCGGGAAGATCATCAGCATCCCAACCCGTGAACAAATAGCTCTGGATGTTGACGAGCGACTGATTGTCGAGTATTATTCAAAATAAATAGTTTTCAAACATCTATGATAATTATGAAACAGAGAAAATCAGTCACAAAGTTCACGAAGAAGCACGAAGATATAAAGAAATTAGTGTAATTTCGTGTTCTTGGTGATTTAAAACAGGAGAGTTTTATGATGTTTCTTGAACCTTTACAATTACCGGAAAAAGTTCAAGTAGATGAAAATACATACACCCCAACTTTTGGTAGTTTTGAAATTGGTCCGTTAGAACCCGGTTTTGCTACAACAATTGGTAATACTTTAAGAAGAGTTCTGTTATCCTCGATCCAGGGAGCAGCAATCCGATTTGTAAAAATCGAAGGTTTGCATCATGAATTTACTGCTATTCCCGGTTCGGACTCGGATTTTGTCGATTTGATCTTAAGATTAAAAAAATTAGTGATAAGATCGGAATCAATAGATGAGGAGATGTTAATATTAGAACATAAAGGTGCAGGTGTAGTTACCGCTGCTGATATTCAGGAAACTCAAAATGTACAGATCATTAACAAAGATCTTGTATTATTGGAGATGACGGAAGATGTGGATTTCAGGATGGAACTCTGGACCGGAATTGGTAGAGGATATTTTTCTGCAGATAAACACAACCTTGAAGATAAGCCTGTTGGTGTGATTCCGATAGATTCCATTTATTCTCCCATCACAAAAGTCAATTTTAATGTTTCAAATCAGAGGGTTGACGAAAGGATCGATTATGATAAACTAACAATAGAGATAACTACCGATGGAAGTATCGATCCTAAAGATTCTTTATATCTTGCTGCAAAAATTTTGCGTGACCTTTATGATAAGATCGTTCTGTTTGAAACAGAACCTCAATATATAGAAGAAGTCGAGATGGATCCGGAACTTGAAAGAATGGAAAAAATACTATCCACAAATGTGAATGAACTGGAACTTTCCGTTCGCTGCAGTAATTGTCTTTCTGCAGCTAAGATTGATACGATTGGAGAACTGATCGAGAAAACAGAAAATGAGATGTTGAAATATAGAAATTTTGGCAAGAAATCTCTCGAAGAGATCAATGTCCTGCTGGAAAAATATGATCTACATCTTGGTTTTGATGTCAAAGGAAAACAGGGGCAGATCACCAAGGCAAAAAAAAAGGTAACAGTAAAAAAGGGATAAAACCATGAGACATAAAGTTAGAGGGAAAAAATTCGGTCGAGTAAGTGACCAGCGAAAATTAATGTTAAAAAATCTTGTCGTTTCTTTAATAGAACACGGAAGAATTAATACAACCGTAGCTAAAGCAAAGGAAATGCGGAGTTTAGCTGAAAAAGTTATAACTTATGCAAAAAAGGGAACAGTCCATCATCGCAGGCTTGCTTTCAGAATTTTAAATAATCGAACTCTCGTAAAAAAAGTTTTCGATGAACTTGCTCCCAGATACGAAGATCGAAACGGTGGTTATACTCGTGTTTTGAAAAATGGTGTTCGCAGAGGTGATTGTGCATCTATGGCGATCATCGAATTTATCGAAGGAAAAGAAACAGTTCATAAAGATGAGAAAATAAAAACAAAAGATATCGCAAAATAGAATATTCAAAAAATATGAAAGGCTGTTCGGTTTTTGACTGAGCAGTCTTTTTTTGTTGGATAAAATTGTAGAAATTGAGCGATTTCATAAAACTCTGAAAGATTTGAATAAAAAGGAAATTGTTTCTCCAGTTGTTAACATTCAATCCTTTCAGGATTGGAAAGATATTAATCTCGATTTATGATCGGTTTTTTTAATTTTTTTGAAAAAAAATTAGCCGCTTAAAAATCCAAACTTACCAATCCCGATGTATCGGGATCGTGAAATTTTCAAAACTACTGTTTCTCCTCATTCCTAAATTTTAAAATGTCATTGGAACAATGACAAGGAATGCAATTGCTGAAAAGTTTTACTTTGATTTTTTGTGCGAGAAAGTATTATCCGAAATGAAATTTCTTT
>DRTC01000554.1 GCA_011372345.1 Candidatus Cloacimonadota bacterium | reverse complement strand
ACTTAAAAAAAGCGTGATCGCAGCTGTTAAGGTTGTCTTTCCATGATCTACATGACCGATCGTGCCAATATTTACATGGGGCTTCGTCCTCTCAAATTTTGCCTTAGCCATCTTTTACCTCCTAAGGTTACTAAATTTTTTTCTCGTGGGGCTCATGACCGGACTTGAACCGGTGACCTCATCCTTACCAAGGATGTGCTCTACCGACTGAGCTACATGAGCATTTAATGGAGCGGGAAACGGGATTCGAACCCGCGACCCTTAGCTTGGAAGGCTAATGCTCTAGCCAGCTGAGCTATTCCCGCAATTTAATAACTGGTGGAGGGGGGAGGATTTGAACCTCCGAAGGCGTCCGCCGACAGATTTACAGTCTGTTCCCTTTGACCACTCGGGAACCCCTCCAAATTATGGTGCCGACAGTAGGAATCGAACCCACAACCGCTCGATTACAAGTCGAGTGCTCTACCGTTGAGCCATGTCGGCAAAAAATTCTGAACAAAAGAATTTTTCACTTTTATACTGTCAATAATTTTCACTACTTATGCCTGAAAAAGAGCATATTTCAACGGAATAAACAAACTTTTTTTTTCGTGAATATATGTCAATTATTTTTAAAGATTTATAAAATATTTTTCCCAAACTGAAATAGCATCTCAAATAAAGCACCAATATTGATTGATCTCATATTTTTTATCTTCATATTCAATTATTAGATCGTTACATCAATAAAAAATTATTATTTTTTGGAAAAGAACTTGCGTAATATTGCCTTATAAAGAAAATATCCATAGGGAGTTTGAATATGAAGAAATCCATAATTTTCTCGATTTTTATCATCTTTTCTTTACTGCTTTCGGGCTTGAAAATGACAGTCGAAAATTTTGATTTTCAAATCGATCTAAAAAAAGAGTATTCCATAATTAAATCCGACCGTATCAATTATTATCATAGCCTAGAGGGTTCTCCGTCAATTCCACTGAAATCTGTTTTTTTTGAAATTCCCCTGAATAAGAAAATCTCTAAGGTAACAATTCATCCCGAAAATAATACTACAGTTTTCCTTGAAAAAAAACTTTATCCAATCCAAAAACCTATCCCTTTAAGCTCTCAAAATCAAGCGATTTTTACAGAACCCGAATTTCAGTATTATAATAGAGATATTTTCCCAGACAAACTGCTTTTTCATTATGGAACTGGACAATCAGGGAATAAAATTATAGGTTACATTTCTTTTTATACTTGTTTATATTTCCCTCAACTGGAGAAAATTCAAATTCCGGAAACCTTTAGTATAATTATTGAACTTGTGGATAATGATGATAACGAAAACTTTCCTGTAAACCAGGTTACAAATAAAATTCTGAATGCTCTGAATCTATCTGATAACGAACGAGATGAATCAATAAAATACTTGCTAATTGCTCCCGAACAGTTTATGGATGAATACAGCGAATTAATTAACTGGCGAAAAGTTCAGGGAGTTGAGACTTATGCTGAAACTGTGGAAAATATCGAAACTAATTATACCGGCATGGACATTCAGGAGAAAGTACGAAATTATATAACTGAAATGTATGAAACTTACGGAATTTCTTATGTCACTCTTGGGACAGATGTTGCTTTTCTTCCGGAAAGAGAAGTTTTTGCTTTTGATTGCGGATATGGAGGTTCCTGGAACGAAAACGACTTGCCTTCTGATATGTATTTTTCCTGTTTAAATGGAAACTGGAATGCAAATGGAAACGAAATTTATGGTGAAGAGGAAGATGAAGTAGATTATTTTCCTGAAGTTTTTGTGGGTCGAATTCCAGCAAATACCGAAGAGGAAGCTGAAAATTATATTTCAGCGTTGATAGATTACGAATCAGGAATCCATCCGGATTATAATAAAGCCGGTGGCTTTTCCATGGCATTGTGGGAAGGTTCCGATAGCGAAGTTTGTCAACAGTATATATATGAAAATTATTTCCCGGAATTTTATAATATACATTTCATCTATGGAAACGAAAATTGCACGGAAAATGCCTATCAAATGCTGAATGAGAACCAGAATATGGTACAACACACCGGACATGCAGGAATTTCCACACTTTCTTTACAGGACGGAGGAATTCGTAACGATAATCTTGATTTATTGAATAATAATTTTGGAGGTGTTTTTTATTCTATCGGCTGCTGGTCTGCTGCTATCGATTATAATTCCATTGGTGAGAATCTTATTACTGCAATCAATAAAGGAATGCTCGGTTATGTTGGAAATTCAAGATACGGTTGGGGTGCTCCATCTGCTTCAGGTTTCGGTTTTTCCGAATTTTTCCAAAAGGAATTTTTTAAAAATATCTTCTGGAATGAAACTACAATTTTAGCGGAAGCAAATGCGATACAGAAAATCCCTTTTATACCCTATTTTTCTGGAACATCCGTTTATAAATGGTGTGCTTATGAACTCAATGCTTTAGGAGATTCCTATTTTAACCTTTTTATCGATAATCCGGAAGATATGGAATATTCAGTAACACTTTTAGATTCCATTTTTGTTCAAATCTCCAGCAATGGTATTCCGATTGAAAATGCGATAATTACAAAAGGTGAAACCCAGGTCAGAACCGATATTAACGGAAATGCATGTTTATCAAATAATGGAGTAGATGAAACAATTTATATCTATAAATATGGATTCAAAACAGTAATTATAGAAAGTTCGAATATTGTGAATTATCCATATATCGACAATATTTCAGGGAATGAGGAGATTTATTATCTACAGGGAGAGAACTTGACCATTAACTCGACTTTTTATAATCCTACTTTTATGATTTACGATTTTTATGTAGAATACGAATTTAATGAGAATGAAATTGATCTGACAACTTATGAAAATCCTGATCACATTATTGATTTTTCCTGTGCTGATCTATCTCCTCTCGATATTCATATTAATTCGATCAATGAGTCTTTTCAGATGGAAAATGGGAAAGAAATTTATTTGTGGGAAAAAATCTACAATGCTGAAAATGATACTTTGATTACACAAACTGCATTTACCTTAAAGATCAAATCTCCGGAATTAACGATCACTGGTTTAAGTTATGATGGATATTCTATTACTCCAGGAACAACGATTCCCATGAATTTTATTATTGAAAATACAGGATCAGTCGATGCAGCAGGACTTAATTGCACTTTTATTTCAAATTCAGAATACCTGTCTTTTGCCGAGGATTCTTTTGGATTATGGTTGTTATTACCTCCCGGGAACCAGGAAGTGTTGAACAATCAGATCATTATTTCGGATAATATTCCGGAAGATTTTGTTTGTGATTTCAATATCGAGCTGCAAACTTCTTATCTTGATCAGAATTTTTCATTTTCCAGACAATTATATTTACCGGTTGGTGAGATTGGTATTTTCGATGATTTTGAGACATCCTTGAATTGGGATTGTCCTTTGGAATGGCAGCAGGTTGATACCTATTCTAAAAGCGGGACTTTTTCTTTTTCCTGCCGACCGGAGAATATCGGAACTTATACTGCCGAATCTCCAACTTTCGTTTATCTTCCAGGAATGGAATTATCTTTCTGGTACAAATATGAAATGCCGATGTACGGGAACGATGGAGTTTATTTCACTATAAATTATGAAAATGAATGTGATTCTTTGATATTT
>DRTC01000553.1 GCA_011372345.1 Candidatus Cloacimonadota bacterium | reverse complement strand
GCTGAAATTGTATAAAAAACTATTTGATGATGCAAAGAAGGAATTAAATTTGAATGAAAAATTTCCAATTCACACTTTTTTCCTGGAAAAAGAAATCCTTAAACAAAAAGAAGAAAAATACGAACAAAATGATATCGAAAAAAAGGTTCTAATAACATTAAAGAAAGCAATAAATGAACATCAGAAAATGGCATTGATCGAAGGCAGAGCGATGAAGAAATTCATTAAAAAATCATTCAATGAAATGATAAAAGCATTAGATAAGATCAAAAAAGAATTCCCAAATCATAAGAAAAAAATTTACCTGAAGATGATGAAAAACATTGAGCAGATATTAGATTCTGAACTAAAAGACGATGATTATAAAAGAGTTATGCTCGAAGCAGCTTTGTATATCGAAAAAGCAGATGTGAACGAAGAAATTATCAGGATTGAAGATCATATCGATAAGTTTCTTAATATCCTGAACGAAAAGGAAAACGAAATCGGGAAAACTCTGAACTTTATCTTACAGGAAATGCATCGTGAGATAAATACGATCGGTTCAAAGTATAACTCAAAAACAATATTTTCCGAAATTCTAACCATCAAAGAAGAAATTGAAAAATGCAGGGAGATTGTACAAAATGTCGAATAATCCTGTTTTAAGTTGGACCTCTCACCCATTAAAGGATTTTCCTTTATCATCAATATTACTGCTTATTTTCATCCTCCTTATTTCAATCGGATTGTGGGAAATCACTTTTAGAAGTTGGGAAATGCCGTTATTTTTTTATCTTGGTATGCTGGTGTTCATCGTGACATTATTCCCATACTTTATTCCCACAAAATATGAATTTTATGATGAGAAGATTGTCATTTTTTATTTCATAATCCGCATTGAAAAAAGGTATGAAGATTTCGGTTGTTTTTATGCTGATAAAAAAGGTGTGATGTTGAGTACATTTAAAAAACCAAGAAGATTGGATAGTTTTAGAGGTCAGTCTATTCGTTTCTCAAAAGATCAATCAGAAAAAGAGGAATTATTAAAATTTCTCGAACTGAAAATTGGTAATAAATTTTAATTTACTAATTTAAGTAATAAAATTATGTATGATAAGAAGTTAGAATATCAAATAATCAGATTACTTTCGGAAAATACACATACCTCTTTCAAAATTAAAGACATAGCTAGAGAAATAAGAATTAAGAAACATAAACATAAAGATTTGATCGATACCCTATTTAAACTTACTAAAGAGAAGAAAATATTTCTAAAGAACAGGAAATATTCTTATCACCAAATTGAGAATAACACAAAATATATAACAGGAAAATTCGATGCTAGGCCTCTTGCAAAAAATAAATCTTTTGCTTTTGTGATAAGTGATGAACTTGATCTTTTTATTTCAGAAGAAGATACTTTAACTGCTTATCATAATGATTTAGTGGAAGCTGAAGTAAAGTTTTCCAGGAAAAATAAAAAATACGGTATTATTACAAAAATTATCAAAAGGAATAAGAATAATTTTGTTGGAACGGTGCAGGAATTCCAAAAAAGATTTTTTCTTATCCCTGATAATTCTCGAATCCATACTAATTTTTTAATTAATAAACTATCAGGAGCAGAAGTTGGTAAAAAAGCAATTCTGAAAGTGACCAATTGGGGTAATCGGGAAATGATGAAACTGCCTGTTGGAGACATTATTGAAGTTTTAGGAGAAGCAGGAGAACCTGAAGTTGAAATTATCAGCGTGATCAAACATTATGAACTTCCATTGTTCTTTCCCGAAAAAGTGTTGTTTGAATTACAGGAAATTCCTGATTTTATTACTGAAATAGAAAAGAAAAAAAGAAAGGATTTTAGCGACCTACTTACTTTCACAATCGATCCGATTTCTGCTAAAGATTTTGATGATGCGATTTCTCTTAAGAAAACTGAAAAAGGTTGGAAATTATATGTTCATATCGCGGATGTTGCTCATTATGTTCAACCTCAAACGGAATTATTCAAAGAAGCAAAAAATCGCGGAAACAGTTATTATTTTCCCAAAAAAGTCATTCCCATGCTTCCTGAAAAAATTTCCAATAAAATCTGCAGTCTGCGGCCTTTTGAAGAAAAACTGACAATTTCTGTGATCACCGAATTTGATAAAAATTATGAGATCATCGGTCAAAATGTGGTAGAAAGTGTGATCAAATCAAATGCCAGGCTTTCTTATGAAGAAGTGGATGCTCTTTTTGAAAATAGAGAAAACAATATTGATCCGGAAGTTGCAAGAATTTTGTTTGAAATGAAAAAACTCTCCTCTTCCCTATCTGCAAAGAGAAAAAAGCAAGGTTATCTATCTTTTGATCTTCCGGAAACAGAATTTATTTTCGATGATGAAGGTCATATTATCGATCTGAAAAGAAGTCAGGAAACCGAATCACATACTCTGATTGAAAATTTCATGTTGATCGCAAACGAGTTTGTGGCAAAAATATTATCTTCAAAAAATACAATTTATCGAGTGCACGAAAAACCGGATGAAGAAGATATCGAACAGATAAAAGAAATTGCTGAAAAGTATGATCTGTGTTTTGAGCGAAAAAAGAATTTGAATAAAACCTTACAAATATTGCTCGATTCCATGCCGGATGAAATTCATCATCGAGTTTTTGATAGAATAATACTTCGCAAAATGAAAAAAGCAAAATATGATATAAAAAATATCGGTCATTTTGGCCTGGCTCTTTCAAATTATACTCATTTTACTTCCCCGATAAGAAGATTAAGTGATCTTGTTATTCATCATCAAATTAAGGGGAAACTTCATTCTTCTGCTGCCCTTTTTTCTAAAAAAGAGCTTTTTGATCTTGCTAAAACTGCTTCTGAAAAAGAAATTATCGCTGATGAAGCGGAAAGAGAAGTTGAGTTTAAAAACAAGAAAATATTTATGAAAATGAGATTGGGAGAAGTTTTTAAGGGAATTATTGTGGGAATAAAATCCTTTTCCATGCTTATCGAACTCAATGAATTTCCTGTTATTGGAGTTATCGAGTTAAGTTCCCTGACAGATGATTATTATGAGTTTTATGAAAGACAAAATTGCCTGATCGGAAAAAAGAAAGGTAAAATGTTTAAGTTAATGGACAAATTTGAAGTTCAGGTTATCAAGGTTACTGATGATATTTATTTTAGTTTATTCGAGTTTTAAGGAGAAACGACGACAACTCAAAGCTATTTTAAAATTTGAAACTTGCCAAATTTTTAAAATTTGGCAAGTTTTGGGAAATTTAAAAGAAAAGAAATCACAATGATCATTTTCATAATATTAGTTCAAATAATCTTTATTATCGCATTTCCATACATTTTTTTTAAATTCAAAGGAACCGAACTCAAGCAAAGATTGGGATATTTCAATAAAGATTTTCAGAATTCAATCTGGGTGCATGCTGCTTCAGTTGGAGAAGTAAATGCTGCCAAACCATTGATCAAAGCCCTTTTACTTAAACATCCTCATAAAAAATATGTTTTTACAACAATGACCTCAACCGGACAGGAAACAGCAAAACAAATTGATGATAGGATTTTTACCTCTTTCCTTCCTTTCGATTGTTTCTTAATGATGAAAAGGTTTTTTAAAAGAATAAATCCGGAATTGATCATTCTTGTTGAGACAGAATTCTGGCCGCACATGTTATGTTTAGCTAAAATGAGAAAAATCCCGGTTGTTATCGTAAATGGTCGCATATCAGATAAATCTTATCCTCTTTACAAAAGATTTTCATTTTTCTGGAAACCTTTATGGAAAACTGTTTCAGCTGTGGATGCCCAATCGGAAAAAGATAAAAACAGGTTTTTAACATTCAAATTTCAGAATGTGATCAACACTCACAATCTCAAATTCTGTATGCAACTACCTGATTTCGAGAAAAACAAGATCAGGAAGGAATTTGGACTTGCAAAAAAAGATTTTGCGATTGTCTGGGGAAGCAGTCGTCCGGGAGAAGAAAAGCTGCTCAAATCGATTTATCAAAAACTGAATAATAAAATTAAGAATCTGAAAGTAATTATCGTTCCCAGACATCTATACCGATTACAGGAGATTACAGAAATATTTGATGATCTTGATTATCAATTATATTCGGATTTAAAAGAAGATTTTAAAATTCTTATTATAAATCAAATGGGAATTCTAACGAAAATGTATGCGATCGCAGATATAGCTATTGTGGGAGGTAGTTTTTTTGATTTTGGAGGTCATAATCCTCTTGAACCTGCTTTTTATAAAACTCCGATAATAATGGGAGAGCATTTTTTTTCCTGTCGGGATTCGGTGTCAAAATTACTGAAAAATAAGGGAATTCTCATCTCAACGATTGAAAGATTGTTCGAAGATATCTCTTTTCTCTATCAGAATGAAAAAGCCAGAGAAAATCTGGGAATTAATGCAAAAAGAACTTTACAGGAAAATTCTGATAGTTTGCAAAAGAATCTTGAAGTATTGGAGAGATATGTATCGCATTAATTCTAATTGTGAAGATGCTTTGTCATTATGCCCGTTCTCCGTAGCAGGCTACTGCGACGGATGAAAGTTTTCTCTTACTGGCTTCTGACGAAATAATCACTTTTTTTCATCGTTCCCAAACCCCGTTTGGGAATGTGGAACAGGATTTCATTCAAATTTCATTACCAATCGGGGGGATTGGTAACGATGATTAACTTCCGAATGTTTCAGATTGCCGATTCTTTGGAATGTTGAAAATTATTGCTTAAACAATCGGAAGATCAGCAAGCTGAACATTCCGATGTTTTACATTTTCATAATAGGAAAAAAATATGGAACAAGCAAAATATTATAAAAAATTAAAAGACAAAAAAGTTCAGTGTGAGCTTTGTCCTCATTTCTGTGTACTCGCACCGGAAGAAGAAGGAAAATGCCGTTCTCGATTTAATTCAGATGGGAATTTATTCACTTCCAACTATGCAGAAACTATTTCTATCAGTATGGATCCAATAGAAAAAAAACCGCTGTATCACTTTTATCCGGGACAGAGTATTTTATCGATCGGACCAAATTCCTGTAATTTTTCCTGTGATTTTTGTCAGAATTTTTCGATCAGCCAGTTCGAAGTACCAACTTATCATCTCGATTTGGAAGAATTGCTCCAAATTTGTATGAAAAAACGGACAAAATTTGTTGCTTACACATACACAGAACCAATTATCTGGTTCGAGTATATTC
>DRTC01000552.1 GCA_011372345.1 Candidatus Cloacimonadota bacterium | reverse complement strand
TGCATTTCCTGAATTTCAATATTACCTTCCTGCATCATTTTTATGCCGGAAAAGTGTTTTTTAATTTCCTCAAATTTCTTTTTACTTTCGATTTTTGTAATCTTGTATTGCTCGATGTTTCCGCCCAAATTGGCTAAATCTATTTCTTCAAATCCACTTTCCGCATCCAGATCTATTCCTTCCAATCCGCCCAAACTACCCAAGCCTTCTCCTTCATCCAATTGAATTTTGGAGCTGATTACATCCAGTTCGCTGGCGCCACGAGTAATTTGAGGTACAACACCAGATTTACTTCCTTCTCCCGTAGAAACGATTTCCTGAACTTCAGTGATTTCCAAAAGCTGATTGTTGAGTTCATTTTCCGTTCCACCAGAAAGGCTGGCATCTAGAGAAAGACCGAATTCAGCTTCAAATTCTGCCGCAGTTATTCGGGCTGCTTGCTGTACCTGTTGCGCAACTTCCTGTTCGCTTTCTTCTCTGGGTTTATAGATTTTTTTGGGTTGTTTCTCTTCTTCAACGACCGGAACTTCCACACGAGTTGCAATTTTTTCGAGCTGGGAAAGACGTTCTACCAAACTATTAATTTCCGGAGGTTGATAGTTGGCTTCGAAAATATACAACAGGCCAACCGTCAGCAGAACACCCAGGAGCAAGAAAATTCGGGTATTTCTTTCCAGGGGAGAAAGTTTTGAAAAAGTGGCAAACTGTTTGATGACTTGTTTTTCCGCATCCGAAAGAATTTTCTTAACAGGTTTCACGAAACTATATTCGATTTCCCAATCATCCAAAAATCTAATGCGTCCCATTTGATTTTCTTTCAGCAGCAATCGATTATCTTTCAGAATTCCGGTTTCAATAAGTTGTTGTTTAGTAAATATCTGATTTCCTTCCTTTACCAGGATATCCATTTTATCCCAAAGATGAAGGATGAAATAATCTTTTTTACGTTCGATAAGCAGGAATTTTTCAGGGAAATTGCTATTTAAGATTTGCCACATCAGATTTTTATCGCTGCCTACGAAAAAGCGATTATGGAAATCTCTATTATACTTGGCAATATCCAGATATTTTCCTTTATATTTAAATTTCAGATTCAAAATCATCTTTTCCATCTTCACCCCTGAATTCCCAAAACTTCTTTCTTTTCATCGGTGTGAATAGTGGAGAAATAGATATTGGTAAAGGAAGCCTGCGCACTGAATTTAACAAACTCAGTTATGTATTTGCAGCTCAAATTTTTATCTGCCTGAATCAACAAACAGGGAATATTTCCAACTTCTTTAATTTTATCGGCTTCCAGTTTCATGAACCTTAGCAACGCCGTGCGAACTTTTTTATCGGCAATAAAATTTTCCAGCGAGCCGACCGGAGTATTTTCTTTTCCATAAAGAATTTGATCGGGATAGATTTTGATGATAATGCTTTGTCCGCTTTCAATTAAAGCGTTTTTGGTAATCGTGGTTGGCAAGAGCATTCCTTGCGGAACATTTTTTCCGGAAACATCCATGGAAACATTTTTGATAATAAACACCAGCAGGATAGTTAAGATATCAATCAGAGAGGTAATATTTAAATCTTTGGTTTTATTGATTTTTTGTTTTCGAACAGAGTTTCTGGATTGTTTTTTCCAAATAGGAATGTAAGATAATCTTTTCATCACGTTCTCCCTATTTGGCCTTATAAACTTTGGTCTTTGTGGTCAGATATTTGACATTGGGAAAATCATGAGATTTGCAAATATCTATACTACGCAAAAGCGTATCGAATTTCACATTGGGATCGGGAAGAATCTCCATAGTAAATTGCTGGGGAAATTCTTGTTTCAGACGCTCAATTTCCTTATCAAGTGTTACAAAATCATATTCATTTTCAGCCAACTGCGGAATTTTAATAACACCTTCTTCATCTTCCACTTTTATTTCAAATCTGTCGGGATACAAAACCAGAGTGAGAGCTTTGGGCGGTTCGTTCAGAGTTTCTTCCTCTTGTTTACCGCCTTGAGCTGGCAGAGTAATTTCAATCATCGCCAGGCGCACCGAAATCATGATTGTCATCAGCATTGGAATGATGACAATAAACAGATTCATAATTGGAAT
Source organism: Candidatus Cloacimonadota bacterium (assembly GCA_011372345.1). Lineage (NCBI taxonomy): Bacteria > Pseudomonadati > Candidatus Cloacimonadota > Candidatus Cloacimonadota bacterium. The sequence continues at coordinate 504 of DRTC01000552.1, read as the reverse complement.
CAGATTTGGAGACCTGGATTCCCGCAGCGATTTTGATCTGCTTCTGGATGGACCATAGGCCATAATTTATTCCTTCACAAAATTAATATTTAAAATTAATCCTTCATTGCATAAGTTATTTGATTTATCATTTTCACACTAAATTCATCAATATCATTAATAATCTTTTCAGCTCTTGCTTGCAGGGCACCTTTAATCAGCATCGTGGGGATGGCAACAATCAAACCATAAGCAGTTGTTCCCATAGCCATGGCAATACCTTCGGTCAGAAGACGACTTTTATCAGCTTCGGCTGCTGTAGCCAGGGCATCAAAAGCGTTAACCAACCCGAAAATCGTTCCCAGCAGCCCCAAAAGAGTTGCTACCTGCGCAATGATATCGAACCAAAAAAGTCCGGCTTCAATTTTGGGAATAGTTTGCAGCCCTGCTTCGTCAAAAGCATTTTGTACATGATTTTGCAGTTCGGTTCCTTTTTTCCCCGAATCCACACCGTCACTGTAACCC
>DRTC01000551.1 GCA_011372345.1 Candidatus Cloacimonadota bacterium | reverse complement strand
CCAACTCAAGTAGTAATTCATCGAGAAGATTTTGAAAGTGGTGGATTTGTTCAATTCCCATGGGAATTCCAGGGTTATGAAATTTCATGGCCCAACGTGAATCCAATTGAAGACTTTACAATTGTAAATCCGATTGACGATGTGGTATGGAGCATTGATACAAACGAGTTCTATAGTGGTACAGCTAGTGCAAAATCATATCCAATTTCTCACAATCAAGCTTCTTTTATGAGTTTGACTCTTGATGTAACCTTAGATGGTGAGATTAGCTTTTGGTACAAAGTCGCCTGTGAGTACAGTCCTTCCCAAACGTATTTCTATGACGGATTATTTTTCATTATTGATGGAGAAACAGCAGACCGTTTCCAACCTGAATCTGATGGTTCCTCACCCTGGACTTTTGCCAGTTATCCTATTGAAACAGGTACACATACTTTTGATTGGGTTTATGTGAAAGACAATTCTGATGGAACCACATTTATTGATGATGACTGTGCTTGGGTAGATTTCATAACTTTCCCATCCATTGTACCTATTGCTACTGGAATGATTGCAGGATCTGTTTCACTATTTCCTGTGACCAACTATGAAGAAGTTGAAATCTCTATTGGTGCAATGGTTATAAATCCGGATGAGACCGGTTTATTTGATGTGGAGTTACCTGTAGGAATTTATGATATAACAGCTACATTAACAGGTTATGAAACAATTACGTTCGAAGATGTAGAAGTGCTTGAAGGGACACTCACTCCGATTTACTTTGAATTGTACTATCTACAAGCTCCGGAAAATCTGCAAACTGTTATTAATGATAATATAGTCGATCTATCCTGGGAACATAATCAACCAACGGAAAATGGTGGTAGAAAACAAAATAATCATTCCAATCGTGAATTCCAGAACTTCAATATATACAGAAATATGGATGGAGATGAGTTTGAACTTCTGGGGACTACTACTGATTTAATCTTTGAGGATAATTTGGTAGAAGCAGGAGAATACGAATACTATGTAACTGCTATGTATGATCAGGGAAATGAAAGTGAAGCTTCCAATGTTGAAACAGTTATTTGGGAAGGAGCAGGATCTAATGACCCTCTTATCCCAATTGCAAATGCTCTTTATCAGAATTCACCTAATCCCTTCAATCCTGAAACCAGGATCAGTTTCGATCTGAAGGAAGATGCACAGGTTTCTCTGGAAATTTATAATATGAAAGGACAGAAAGTAAAAACGGTAATCAATAATAAATTGTTAGCAGGTCAACACTCTGTTGTTTGGTACGGAAAAAATAATAATGATAAAACGGTATCTTCAGGAATTTATTTCTATAAAATCGAAGCGGAAAACTTTCAAAAGACCAGAAAAATGTTGCTAATGAAATAGTAACTCAAAACTCCATTTTTGAGATTTAATAACCTCCCGGGTTTTTTGAAATCCGGAAGGTTATTCTTACTTAAATTATGATTAATAATTTATATTAATCAAGATGAAAGAGAATTTTGTGAATATAATATTTTATTTTACAGGATCGGGTAATTCATTAGCTATCGCAAAAAGGATTGGGAAAAAAGTTGGTGATTGTAATCTAATACACGTTAATTCTAAGCTCGGCTTTATTAAGCAAATAGAAGCGGATGTTCTCGGTTTTAT
>DRTC01000550.1 GCA_011372345.1 Candidatus Cloacimonadota bacterium | reverse complement strand
GTTTCTGAAAACTGATCGCTGTAATCATATTTATAGGACCACTTCAAGTAAGGAAGATCCGGGTATTCCATTGCCTGTCCATGACCATAAGCAGGCATTCCCCAATCAAGTAATTTATCGAATTTGCTTTTAAAGAGCCATTTCAATATCTTTGAAATTTTATGTGTTATCACCCCCACAACTTTTATAATTGTCCGGATATCCCGAATATCATTAACTTTACTCAATAAACCGGAAAATCCCTGATGCGAAAAAGTGTCGGCAAATGGATGCAGAACCATCCCGAATTTTACCAGATCATTTTCCTTTTTCACCTCTTTTAAAATTTTTAAGATAACACGAGATTCCTGTTTACACCGCAATTTTTTCACGAAACTTTTTCCGTCACAACCGGGGACAAAATGAAATGCACAAGTATTATTTGTCATCGCTGAAAAATTGAAAGTCTTGATCTTGAAATAAGAATGACAGGTTGCCATGTTGAAAAAAGCAGGTTTATCATCGATGATGTCATGTTCGATATTATCAGGATTTCCTTTGATGATGATATGGTTTATTTTTGAATCGTCTACAAATTGAGAGGAATAAGCAATAATTTGAGCAGCATCTTTTTGGAAACCAACTGCTCGTGCAAAAGCTAGAACAGCATAATAATGTGCGTCTTTTTTCATTTATTTCTCCAGATTAAAATTTGCCGCAGATTCACAGAGAACAGGGAGAGAAAGAAAAATAATTTGTAGAAAGACATTAATAATACTAATCTCTTTCTCAAAAGATAAAGAGCTTTTTGATAAAAGATCAAGAGCTTTTCTCCTCCATCTTTTTGTTCAGTTTTTCAATCCCTTTCTTAAATCCCAGGAAGCCGGCAACAGAAACAACACCGGTTATAATCAAATGCAGTAATAATCGAATAGGTTTTTTCATATTAAAATCACCCGCGAAATACACGAAATAACGCTAAAATATAAGCAAATTCTCTGTGCTCTCCGTGACTCTGTGGCAAGTTTTCTAATGACTATTCCTCTGCTTCTGCCGCTTCCTCTTCTTCATCATGTTTGAAAAGCTCATGGAATCTTTCTTTGCATAAACTGAAATGCTCTTTACAATGTGGACATTTTTTTATGATAAAAATGACTAAACCGATAATGCTTAAAAATAATAACCAGCCGAAAAATTTCTTCATTTGTTACCTCCGGAATTCTGAAGTTTGGTTTTGTTTATGGTTTAAAAATCTTTAGATTTAAATCTTTAATTGCTTTAAAATGCTTTAAATTACTGGTTACAAGAGTTAAATTATTTTCAACAGCAGTCGCAGCAATAATAGCATCTCCTGATCGTAAACCGTTAGACATGGTGTATTCTTCAACATAAATCGAAGCCCTGTGTCCGATATTTTCATTAAGAGGAAGAATAATAAAATCGAAAGAAGTAATAAAACTTTTAACATAATTATGTTGAGCTTTGTTTTGAGCAGTCTGTAAAAGTTCCATATAAGTTTGAATAGACAGGAATCTGTTTTCAGCTTGGTCTATTATTTTTGCAGATTTTTCATTTCCTCGCTGAATCCAGATGAAAATATCAGTATCAAATAGCATTATATCTCACTTTTCGTAATTCCTCCAGTTCTTCCAAAACTGTCTTTTTACTCTCGAATTTTGACATACCGAAAAAAGGATGCTCTTTTATCTTTTTTTGAACTTTACTTTTTGCAGGAAGTATAAATCCTTTTACTTTTCCGCGATATAGCACTGTTATCTTTTCATTTCGATCCAAAGCTTTTAATACTTCATTCATCTTATAACGCAGATCGACTATACTTGCTTCCATAATAATCTCCTATTAATGTATAGTCCTTATATACATCTCATTGAATATTTGTCAATGAAATTTTTAGAATTACTTTTTTGCTTTGATTTTAAGGTGCCAATTTGACTCCTCAAAGTATTAAATTCTTTGAGATTCCGGTAAGAATAATATTTTTTACAGATTACAAATCTGTGCTACATTTCAAACTTCACATTCAATTGCCGCACAGCGAGTGTATCATCGACTCTTTTAACAGGAGTGTTAATTGGAGCATTTTTCAGGATTTCAGGATTATCTTCACTTTCTCTCGCAATTTCAATCATGGCTTCTATGAATTCATCGAGAGTTTCCTTACTTTCTGTTTCGGTCGGTTCGATCATCATTGCTTCCGAAACGATCAGGGGGAAATAGATGGTTGGTGCGTGAAAGCCTTTATCCAGAATGCGTTTAGCAAGATCAAGTGTTTTCACTCCTGATTTTTCCTTCTGCCACTTATTGTTGGCAACAAACTCATGCATACAGAAAATATCTTTATAAGGAATATAATAATGATTTTCCAGTTTTTTCATCACATAATTAGCATTGATCAAGGCATTTTCAGCAACTCTTTTCAAACCTTCCGAACCCAGCATTTTCAGATATATATAAGCTCGGACATTTACCGCAAAATTTCCAAAAAAGGAATGAACTTTTCCGATCGAAGTTTCTTTATGTGAATAATCAAAATAATATTTATTACCGTTTTTGGAAATCATCGGAACTGGCAGGAATTTTGCTAAATCAGATCGAACACCGATTGGTCCCGAACCGGGACCTCCTCCTCCATGCGGAGTTGAGAATGTTTTATGCAGATTATAGTGCATAATATCGAAGCCTATTTCACCGGGTTTTATATATCCCATAAGAGCATTAAAATTCGCTCCATCCATATACATCAAACCGTCAACACTGTGAACAAGTTTAGCAATTTCCTCGATCTGCGTTTCAAAAATTCCGAGAGTATTTGGATTCGTGAGCATAAATCCGGCAACTTTATCATCAATATGTGCCTTCAGATCTTCGATATCGACCATTCCCTTTTCATTGGATTTGATCTCCACCATTTTATATCCGACCAGAGAAACGCTGGCTGGATTAGTTCCATGAGCTGAATCAGGAAGAATGATCTTTTTCTTATGAGAATTTCCTTTCGCTTCATGATAAGCTCGCATTATTTTCAGTCCGGTAAATTCACCATGAGCTCCGGCAACAGGCTGCAAGGTGACATTGGAGAATCCGGAAATTTCTGCTAAATCCTGCTGCAAATCAAACAAAATCCGTAATGCTCCCTGGACTGTATCTTCATCTTGAAACGGATGAAGGTTTAAAATCCCCTTGTTTCTAACTAAAACCTCATTTACTTGAGGATTATATTTCATAGTGCATGAACCGAGCGGATAAAATCCTTTCTCAATGCAGTGATTTTTTTGCGAAAGTTCTAAAAAATGTCGCATTACATCGAGTTCACTGACTTCCGGAAGTTTTGCTTCTTCTTTTCTTAAATAATTTTGAGGAACACAATCCTCCAATTTTAGATTTACATCGCTTTTCGGTAAAGTGTATCCTTTCCGTCCGCTGGAATTTTTTTCAAATATTGTTTTAGACATTGGACACCTCCTTCAATGAATTTACAAATCCATCCAAATCGCATTTCCTTTTCTTCTCGGTAACTGCGACCAAAAGCATATTTTCATAACCGAATTGTTTCATATTGATACCGGCAAAAATATTTTTGTGCTTTAATTTTTGTATAATCTTGCTTGCAGGAATTGGAGTTTTGATAGCAAATTCTTTGAAAAAAGGAGCATCAAAAGCCATGGAAAATCCATCGACCTTACAGATCTTTTCCGCAAGATAGTGGGCTTTGGTGGTTGATTGTTCCGAAACCTCTTTCAAGCCCTGTTTCCCCATCAAGCACATATACACAGTTGCTGCCAGATTACACAAGGCTTGATTTGAACAGATATTGGAAGTAGCTTTTACCCGACGAATATGTTGTTCTCTTGCCTGCAAAGTTAAGCAATACGCTTTATTTCCATCAGAATCGAGGGATGCTCCGACAATTCTTCCGGGCATAGTTCGGGCAAGAGAAAGACTGGTTGCCAGGAATCCGAACAGAGGACCTCCAAAACTCTGAAAATTTCCCAGAGATTGACCTTCACCGACAACAATGTCTGCTTTGTATTCAGCGGGAGAGTTCAATAACGGAAGTGAAAGAGGGTCCACACAAGCAATGAAAAGTGCTTTTTTGCTGGAATGAACGATTGGCTCGATAGCAAAAACATCTTCCAGGTTTCCAAAAAAGTTAGGTGTTTGGATGAGAACACAAGCAGTTTCATCATCGAGTTTGTCCTTCAGAATTTTAAGATCAACAAGACCATTTTTTTCAGGAACCATCACGAGTTCGATCTCAACTCCTTCCGTATAAGCTTTGATAACCTGCAAATAAAGAGGATTTATCGTTTCGGCAATGATAGCTTTGAACTTCTTTGTTTTGCGAACTGCCATCAAAATCGCTTCCGCAGCCGCACTTGCTCCATCATACATACCGGCATTGGAAATTTCCATTCCGGTCAACTCACAGATCAAGGTCTGATATTCATAAATATACTGCAAAGTTCCCTGGCTGACTTCTGCCTGATAAGGAGTGTAAGCTGTTAAAAATTCCGGTCGCGAAATAATACTATCGACTGCAGCAGGAATGAAATGGTCATAAACTCCTGCTCCCAGAAAGGAATTTGCATCATCTGTCGAGATATTTCTGGAAACAAGCTCATTGATCCTGGAAGTAATTTCCAGTTCGGAAAGAGGATTCTCCAAGCAGCAAGGTTCTTGATGGATGAATTTGCCAGGAATATCTTTAAGCAGTTCCTCGAATTTTTTTACTCCGATGGCAGCTAACATTTCCTTCCGTTCTTTGTCAGTATTGGAAATAAAAGGCATTTTCTTTCTCCTTTTTTTAATAAATTTGATTCAGAAAATTAATTGGTATTTTTGTGTCAAATGGAAATGAAAGAAAAGAAAGATATGAAATTAAATTGTTTTCAAACTCGAAACAATCGATAAAATTCCCATCAAAACCAAAAGGACTAATACAACTTTTCGGAAATGCTCTTCCTTTATCTTTTTAGAAAAAACATTTCCAGCAACAACACCAATCACCAAAGCCGGAAAAAACTTTATCGAGTAGTTCAGAACTTGTTCTGAAATCAAACCGGTATAAATATAAACAGGAATTGTGAAAATGTTCAAAATGAAAAAATAGACTGCCAGATTTGCCCTGAAAACCTGTTTATTTACACCTTGATTGGAGAGAAACAAAATTACCGGAGGTCCTCCAATCGAAACACTTCCGCTCAAAATCCCGCTGACAAATCCAATCGGGATCATCGAAACTTTTTCGTGTTTGATCTTCTGCCGAAATCCCAGAAGTAATAATAATCCAAAAACCGTGATGAAAATGCCGATGCATAATTTTATCAAATTATCATTGAAAGTGATCAGAAAATGCGTTCCAATCGGAACTCCGATAATTCCAAAAATCATTAATATCCAAATCCTTTTCAGTTCAAATGCTTTTCTGGCTGAAAAAAAGACGACAATATTGATAATTATGGAATAGAGAACTAAAATCGGAACTGCTGTTTTGGGAGAGAGTAGAAGTGTCAACAAAGGCAGGGAAAGAATCGAAAAGCCGAAACCGGTCAATCCCTGCAGCATAGAAGACGCAAGGATGATGAGCAAGCAGAGAAGGAAGAATTCGATATTCAAATTATATTATTCCTAACATCCATTTATGCAGATCGAACATCTTCAAAAAATGTTCAAAACACCAATCAATAAAATCTTCCGAATAAAACTCTTCAACAATCGGAAATTCTTTTCCTGCCCAGAAACCGTTATAGAGTAGAAATTCAGCATTTTTGTGGTCTTTATCAAATCCACGCGGAACTTTTTTGTAATGTCTGCCGCCAAGTTGGAAATTCTGCTTTTGCAGTTTATCGATGATTTTTCTTAATCCATCACCCTTTTTTTCATCCGCAACTGCGTTCCGGAAATTGTCGCGAATATCGGTTGGAAACATATAAAGTCCGCTTCCGATGAATATTTTGTCTTTATCGATTTGCAGGTAAAACCCAGGACATTCCAGTTTTTTGCGATGTCCTTCCCAGAATAAAATTCCCAGATGTGTTTTGAAAGGTCGCTTATCCGGAGTGAATCGGATATCGCGATAGATCCTGAAAATCGATTTATCTGTTTTGGGAATTGCCTGGATTTCCGGTGAAATGGCTTGCAGTCTTTCTCCGAGATCAATAACAAAACTGCGAGCAGGTTTCATCACAAATTCTTCGTAATCTGATTTGTGATCTGCGAACCATTCTTTGGAATTGTTGTTTGTCAAATCTTCATAAAACTTTATTGAGTCTTTGGAAAATCCTTGGAAATTATTCATTATTCCTTCCTTTCAGTATCGCCATCGTCACGATGGTAAATTATTTATCCTATGTATTCCGAAAAGTCAAAATATATTTATACAATTTCTCGACTTGCAAAGTCGAGTTACACTTTTCACATTTTTCAAAAATGTGCTACATCTACAAACTCAAACTTCTCCCCATCAAACAATCCTTTATCGCTCAACTTCAACTTCGGGATCACGAGCAATGCCATAAACGATAAAGTCATAAATGGTGATGAGAGTTCTGAGCCGAAATCCTTTGCTTTCTTATCCAGTTGAGAATACTTTACAGCAACGATTTCATAATCCATATCAGAAATGATTCCAGCAATGGGTAAAGGTAAGATCATTTCTTCATTTTCTGAAACTGCGCAAATTCCGCCTTTATTTTCGATGATCAAGTTTACTGCTTTTTGGAGCAATTGATCGGAAGTTCCAACTGCAATAATATTGTGCGAATCGTGAGCAACACTGGAAGCGATCGCTCCTTTCTGCAAACCGAAATTCCTGATAAAGCCGATTGCCGGTTTTGTATTTTGATAACGATTCACCACTGTTATTTTCAGAATATCTCTTTCCACATCCGAAACTATATTATCATTGTTTATTTTAGGAGTTTCTATCAGCGAATTTGTAATCAATTGTCCGTCTAACGCTTCGATGACTTTGATCTTTCCTCCTTTGAAAGTAAGGATAAAATCTTCGATTCTTTTCTTTTCTGCTTTGAAATTATTGATGATAATCGAGTTCTGTTTTGGAATTAAAGTTCTACCATTGTCTACAACTAATTCTCCTTTTATATATGTTTTCAGTATATTGAAATTTTTCAAATTATCAATCACCAGGAAATCGGCATCATCACCTTCTCGGAGTAAACCAACCTCGAGATCGTAATGTTTGGTCGGATTCAGGCAAGCGACTCGCAGAACATCCATCAAATCAAAACCTTTCCTAATTGCTCGTTTCACAAGTTCATTAATATGACTTTTCAGTAGATCATCAGGATGTTTGTCATCACTGCAGAACATACATTTTTCAGGATATTTTTTAACGAGCGGGATCAACTCTTCGAAATTTTTCGCAGCAGAACCTTCTCGAATGAGAATCTTCATTCCGAATTTTATTTTTTCTTCCGCTTCCTGGTATGAAAAACATTCGTGATCCGTTAAAATTCCAGCTTCAATGTATTTTTCCAGATTCTTTCCGCTTAATTCGGAAGCGTGTCCATCGATTGGTTTCCCAAGTTTTTTTGCTGCTTTGATTTTCTGCAGAACTTCAGGATCGTCATAAATTACACCCGGAAAATTCATCACTTCTGAAAGATATTTTATCTCATCCATTTTTAGGAGTTCTTCAACTTTTTCAGCATCCAGAACTGCTCCGGAAGTTTCAAAAATAGTTGCCGGAACGCAGGAAGGTGCTCCAAAATAGAATTTGAACGGAATTCGTTTAGCATCTTCCAGCATAAATTTTACGCCTTCGATTCCCAGCACATTAGCAATTTCGTGCGGATCAGAAACAACTGCAACAGTTCCGTGAATTGAAGCAATTCGAGCAAATTCGGAAGGAATCAACATCGAGCTTTCGATGTGAATGTGGGAATCAATGAAACCCGGGATGATGTAATTATTGTATCTCTTATTGGATTTTTGGATTTTTGTTATTTTTCCATTGGAAATCGTTAATGTTCCGGGAAAAATTCTGAAATTTAGAACATCCGCAATATTTCCTGAAATAGACATTTTTTTTACATCCATATTAAATCCTGTATTCTTTTTCCTTTCTGTAAATTTTTTGTCAAAATAAAAAATCATTTTTTAGATTCGACTTGATTAGGCAAATGCCTGACGAGTTAAAGACAAAAAGAATAAGCAAAATTCAATCATTTGAGATTTTTTCACAAACAAGGATGTTTGTGTTACATTTCTTGACACAGAATAAAACCTTAAAAAAATGCCTGCTATGAGAGAATTTGTAATTTTATTTCTGATTATTTTAATGTCATTCAGACTGGCATTTTCTTCTGAAAATGAAGATGTTGTATCTTTCCCTTCAGAGATAGATTCTCTTATAAACAATTCTCAAATCGATTCTCTTGTTTCAGACACATTATTAACAGAGACAATGGAATATGACTCGCTTTTTTATTCAGCAGACAGCATTTTTTATTCCCTGGAAAAAGAGAAGATCGATCTGATCGGAAATGCTTCTATCAAATACCAATCTTCCGATATCAAAGCTGACACGATTACCATCAATATTGCCAAAGATCAGGCTTTTACCAAAGGAAATTCCTATCTGAAAGACGGAGATCAAACCGCTCTCGGAAATGAAATCTATTACGATCTCGAATCGCAATGGGGAATGATCGAAAATGGAGCGAGTAAGTTTGATAAAGGTTATTATTACGGAGAAGAGATCCGCAAAATAGATACAAAAACCTTTGATGTTGATAAAGGAATTTTCACGACCTGTGATGCTTTGCATCCGCATTTTTATATTGGAACGAATAAATTAAGATTGTATCAGAATGATAAGATCGTCGGCAAACCAATCATCTTTTATGTGAACCATTTCCCTGTTTTTGCATTTCCTTTTGGAACATTCACCGTTAAAAGAGGGAGACATACCGGAATTTTAGTTCCTTCTCCCGGCTACAATAAAACTTACGGAAAACATATCGAAAATATCGCTTTTTATTATGCTTACAAAGATTATGCTGATGCGATTTTTTCCTTCGATTATTTTGAGAAAACAGGTTGGGAACTTACTTTTTTCACTCAGTATTTGAAACGCTATCTTTATGATGGAGATTTCACGGTAAAACTTCACAAAAGGACTTCCAGTCCCGAAGTCTCCACTTACGATTGGCTCATGAAAGCACAACACCATCATGATTTCGGGAATCGAACAACTTTTGATGCCAATCTGGAATTTGTCAGCAGTAAGCAGATCTGGGAAGGAAGTTCCAATATAGATGAAAGACTAAGTGAATGGATCAAGTCTTCGCTGGCATATAAAAAACCATTTTTGGGAAATTTTTTGTATATGAATGCCAGTTATAAAGATGATTTTCTTGATGAAACAAAAGATTTAACTTTACCGAAAATCAGTTATTCTCTCCCTTCTAAACCGATTTATGAACTTTTCCTCAAAGACGAAAATTTTGATGAAGATGCCTGGTGGACGGATTTCTCCTATTCATATAACTTCAAAGCTGCTCATATCGGTGATATAAATGATCCGAATGCAGGTTTTAAAGATGTTATCTATAAGGTTAAAAAAGATAGTTCCGGAAGTTATATTAATCAGCATAATGCAGGAGTAAAACATTCCGGAGGTTTGCGATATTCTCATAAACTCAAAGGCTGGTTAGATGTTTCTCAATCTGTTTCTGCAAATGAAGCCTGGTTCGATCGGGATAAAAATGAGAAAAAACTTGTTAGAGGATTCGATTACAGCACTAATTCAGGAATTGGATTTTCGTTATATGGATTAAGAAAATTTCCGGGATTTTATGTTTCTGCTGTCAGGCATATAC
>DRTC01000549.1 GCA_011372345.1 Candidatus Cloacimonadota bacterium | reverse complement strand
GAATTAAGGAATAAAATGAACTTTAATGATCAAAAAGAAATGGAAATGACAACCGATGAAAAGATTCAGGTAATATCCAACTTGAAGAAAAACCTTGAAGAAAATTTCGTGCAATTGGGTCAATTGCTTTCGGAAATTAAAAGAGCGAAAGTTTTCAGATATAAAGGTTACGACAGTTTTAAAGAATTTATCGAAGCGGAGTTTAATATCAGCGGTACTCTGGCGAATAAAATAATCGGTAATTATGAACTTTTCCTGATCGAATTGGATGTTGATGAAAAATCGGTCAAGCAGATCGGTCTCGATAAATTGAATATAATCAAGCCGCTGGTGCGGAATTCTCCTTACCGGGAAGTCGAAGAATGGATAAACAAAGCTGAAGAATTACCAACAACCAAACTTCGGGAGGAAGTTAAGGAAGTCAGGGAAAAGAAGAGATCAAAAGAAAAAACTTTGAAGGACATTTATATTGAGCAATATCTCGAGAAAATGATCGATTATTTTAATTGCGGAAGGAAGGAACTGGATTACAAACTCGCCTTATATTTCCAGGAAATGGATCTCGATGAAGTCAAGAAGATCATCAAGAGCAATGAGCGGAAACTGGAAGAAACAGATTAATTAGAGTCCATCCGTAAAGTGCCATTTCGAGTTGTAAAGAGCTTGCGATAACGACTCGAAGAATCTTTAATATGCACTTTTTCTCGACTCGTCGTTCCTTACGAGTCGAAAAATCATAGTTTACGGATAAACTCTAATTAAGACAAATTGGAGGGAAATACTCAAAAAAGTTGTTAGAACCATTCAGCAATCAAACAGATTTACAAAAAAAAATTAAGAGGTTATAATGAACAAATTAAAAATACTATGGGTTGATGACGAGATAGAACACCTGAAGCCGTTTGTGATCTTCCTGACTGATAAAGGATATGATGTAAAGACCGTTTCTAATGGTCAGGATGCTGTTTCTCTCGTGGTTGAGGAGAAATTCGATCTGATCCTGCTCGATGAGATGATGCCCGGCATGGATGGTCTTAAAACTTTACAGGAGATCAGGAAATACAATGCTTCTCTGCCAATCGTAATGGTAACTAAAAGTGAAGAAGAAGGTTTGATGGACAATGCGATTGCCGGACAGATCGCAGATTATTTGATCAAGCCGATCAATCCGAACCAGATCATAATGGCGATCAAAAAGATTTTCCAGGCAGACGAGATCAGGCGTAATAAGATTGGTGAAGAATATGCTAAATTCTCTGCCCAGATCAACCAGAAATTATTTTCAGCTCCGAATTGGAAAGATTGGACTGATATCTACCAGAATATTTGTAAGTGGAATTTAACGCTTGATGAAGTAAATGATCCGACTTTAACGCAAATGCTTTTTCTGGAAAATATGAATTGTAATGCTGAATTTTCCAATTATATTGCTGATAAATACGGAAACTGGTTGAAATCAGATGAAAGACCGACCTTATCCTTTGATCTGCTTTCCGAAAAAGTGATTCCATTGATGGAAAGCAGGAAAATTGTTTATTTCATTGTACTCGACTGCATGCGTCTCGATCAATATTATGTGATAGAACCTTTTCTCCGCGAACTTTTCGATGTAAAAAACGATTTGTATTATTCCATTCTTCCGACTGCAACTCCGTATTCGAGGAATTCCATTTTCAGCGGTTTGCTTCCCAACGATATTGCCAATAATTATCCCGAATACTGGACTGAATCTTCAGATCTGGATAACAGCCGTAACCGCAATGAACATCAGCTTCTGGAAGCACATCTGAATGATATGGGTTATGACCTGGAAAAGAGCAAATATATCAAGATATTCAACATTGATGAAGGAAATTTCGTTCTGCGAAAGATCGAATCCTGGCATAATGAAAAGTTGGTCGTACTCGTTTATAATTTCCTCGATCTGCTTGCTCATCACCGTTCCAAAAACCAGATATTGAAAGAAGCAATTCCTGATGAATCAGCCCTGCGGGCATTCACCAAACACTGGTTCCTGCATTCAAATCTATATGATGCTCTGAAATTGATCAAAAAACAGGGAGCAACAGTGGTTATCACCACCGACCATGGTTCGATCCGGGTCAATCGTGCCAGCCAGATCGTGGGAGATAAAGATACAACTACCACGATTCGCTACAAACAGGGCAGAAATCTTTCTTTTAAGGAAAAACATGCTTTCATTATGAAGAATCCGGAGGAATACGGGCTTCCAAGCAGGAATATTGTCGATAATTATGTTTTTGCCAAAGAGGATTATTACTTTGTTTATCCCAATATGTTCCATCAATACCAGAAGCAGTTCAACGGCACATTCCAGCATGGCGGAATTTCAATGGAAGAGATGATCTTGCCCATCTCGATCTGTAATCCGAAGTAACTCACCCCTAACCCCTCTCTTGAAAAGAGAGGGGAAATGGTCTGCAACTATTGAAATTGTCATTGCGAGGTTTCTCACAAAGGGAATCAGACGAAGCAATCTCTGCCAGGACGGATAAATCTCATCTTCATTTTGTTGACAGCAAGAGATTACTTCGCAAGAAGCCAGCAGGAGAGAACTCGTAATGACAGTCTTTTTCCATAAATATATTGAATATGAAAAAAATGATCATTTTAAGATCAGAAACTGATACAATAAAATTAGCAGAAGAAATTGCTCCAACTCTGAAAAAGGGTGATATTATCGCTCTTTTCGGGGAGCTGGGCACAGGTAAGACCTTTTTCACCAAACACCTATGTTCTTTTTTGGGAGTCAGGGAAAATGTCAGCAGTCCGAGTTATGTTCTGATGAATGAATATGCGGGAAAATTCCCTATCTATCATCTTGATCTATACCGGCTGGAAGCAGAGGAAGAAGTGCTGGAACTTGGGATTCATGAGTTCCTCGATCAGGGATTAACGATCATTGAATGGCCCGAACTGGCGAAGAATGTTTTACCGGAAAACACGATCAGTATCTCTTTTAGTTTTGAAGATGGATATAGAAAGGTGGAGATAGATTCTTGATCATATGAAGGAGCAAGAAAGAAAGGATAATAGTTTTTCATTTGACAGGAAAAGAATCATAATGGATTCTGCAACTAGTGAAAAAGTCATTGCGAGGTATCTTACAAAGGAATTCTTGCGAAGCAATCTACTCCTCTAACTTAATGTGAAGCAAGAGATTGCTTCGTTTGTAACAGCAAG
>DRTC01000548.1 GCA_011372345.1 Candidatus Cloacimonadota bacterium | reverse complement strand
TGAAGAAAAAATAAAAAAGCATTGACTTTGATAAAGCCTTTTTTTCGTTAATTATGATTTATATTTATTCGTATTCATCTCTGGTTACCAGTGTCCTTTTGGTTTCGGTTTAGCCGAGTTAGGGGTTAAAGTTAAAACATCATTTGTATTGTTCCAAACATATCCTGACGAGATACCACCAGGTGCACAAATATCAAGATCATACTCATAGTTGGAAAATGGAGATTTCTTATCGTTAATATCAGTTGCTCCTGCTGAAAAAACGCTTTGATGACTGGCAGGGAAAGATATACTTTCTATAGAACCGTTTCCTGCAGCAGCTATTAGGCAAACACCTGCTTCATAAGCAGCCTCCAACTGCTCTATAACTGTTTGACTTTCGGGGCAATAAAAGCTCATATTTATAACTTTTGCTCCAGCTGAAACTGCACTATTTATTCCATCTGCAATCCATCCTGTATCACTATCCTCCGGCGTATTATTAAAAACTTTTACTGTTAATAACTTACAACCGACTTCACCATTAAAACCACCACCAGCTAAACCGGCAATATTGAGTCCATTTTCTGTTACTGCCCTAATTACTCCGGAAACCATAGTTCCGTGTCCAACATAATCATATACAATATCATTATCATCAATAGTTTCTTGAAAACCATAAAAATCGTTTTCATTCCATAGAACGTCATTACCTGCAAGATCCGGATGATCAAAATCTATACCGCTATCTAAAACAGCTATTAATATATCATTATCTCCGCTTGTATGATTTATCCAAGCAGGATGTGCTTCTATATTCGTTAGTGCCCACTGCAGATAATAATCAGGATCTTCCTGCAATAAATATCCTCTTCCTGCTGCTTCGGCATAATCAACTTTTAATTCATTATTAAGCGAATCAACAACAGCATTTATATCTGTATCTTCATCGAAATAGACAACATAAGTTCTATCAAACTCAATTGAATTCATTATTAAAAGATACATTTCTTCAAATCGAAAATAGTTTGAAATTTCATTGAACCAAACTTGATCCGTTACTACCACGCTATCTATCACTTCAATAGAATTGAAAGGCTCAGTAGTTTTAAATAATGCTTTTCCCGGAACAAAGTCGGTTGAGAAAAGCAAGCTTGCTGCAAATATCACAGTTATAAGAATACTAATTCTTTTTAACATTTTTCCTCCTATTTTAAAAATGTTGTTCTTTTTATAATTTTTTCATTTTTATTAGAAATTTTCACAAAATATAACCCGGAACTTTTTGCACCGCAATTCCAGACTATTGTACCTTCATTTTCTAAGTTACTTCTCAAATATATTCTTTGACCCTTTATATTATAAATCTCTAAGATGTTATTTCCTTGAGACATTGAATATTCAATGCTTACTTTCCCATTGAACGGATTAGGAAATGTATTTAGAAAATTGCTATTTGAATATAAAGTTTCTTCATTAGAACTTACATTTGAAAAAACAAGTCGGGCAAAAGGTTTATAAATTGTAGGTGTATCGGCGGCTCTAAAAGCAAGACCATCTCTCCACTCATCCCAATCCGTATTTATCCAAAAGCGTATTCTGTACTGAGTTTTATCTCTTACATTTTCATAATCGTCCAATACATATTCTGTAATATCCATAGTTTTATACTCAAATTCTGCATTATCGCTAATTATACCAATATTCGTATGTAAAGTTTGAGTATCTCCGGGATTACCTGCAGTCCAATCATCAACATTCAGTTGATTACCATAATCTATATGATCTAAAACACAATCTGTTGTATCAGGTAAAGGATTAACATCCCAGATAGGGTATCCACCTAAGTCATTTCCATAAGCATCAAGTTGATAGATATGGAAAGATGCAGTCTCGATATTATAACCTTCAGGAATATCCGGAAGAGGAAATGAGACATAACCTCTTTCCCACCAATAAGATTCGATTAAACCTCCCCAGCCATCACCACACCCTAATGTAGTAGGTACAGTACTTATCCAATATGAGTTATCGTTATATAAATAAGTAATGCTTCCATCTAGTTCTGGGGTACTGTAAACTGTATCTATTATGGTGTCAGAATGCAATACAGCGAACAGTAAAAGTGTTATTATAATGAACATTGTTCTTAACTTTTCTTTTCGTTTCATTTCTTTCCTCCATATTTTGCACTTCTGCATTTAAGGTCGGCAATTTGAGTATCATCATAACCTCCGTCTAATTTCCATATCAAGTTAAAAAATATCACAATCCGAAAAAATGGAATTATTAAAAATTTGGCAATAATAATTTTATTTTAATTATATTTATACCTAAAAAATCCTCACCAAAATCTGCAAAATCAGATTCGCATAAATCCCAGCCATCACATCATCTGCCATAACTCCCCAACCTTCGGGAAGTTTCTGCAGGATATTTACCGGTTCCGGTTTGAGAATATCAAAAAACCTGAAAAGAAGGAAAGAACCGATAATTATTAAAATCGTTTTAGGTAAGAATAAAACAGAAAAAAAATAACCGAAAAATTCATCGATTATAATTTTTCCGTTGTCGTGTCCGAGAACTTTTTCTGCTTTGGAAATGAAATGAACGGAAATTATGCTCAAAATCAAAACGATCAGCAAAAAAAATATCCAACAGGCTGCACTGATGAACATACTTTCCGGAAGTAAAAAATAAACGAGAGCTGCTACGAATGTTCCTGCTGTTCCTGGTGCTTTCGGGAAATATCCGATATTAAAAAGAGTTGAATAAAAAGTTGAAAAATTCATAATTTTCTTTTCTTGTGCTCCCTTCTCCTCATAGGAGAAGGGCTGGGGATAAGGTTGAAAAAGATAACCGAACAAGTTCGGTTCCACTTTCACAAACTGAATTGTTTGTGTTACTACTCTTCAAGAAGTATTTCCACATATCTTTCTTTGATCAGTTCTTTTATCCATTCTTCATAAAGATCGACTTCCTTCTGGGAAATAACAAGGTCTCTCAATTTATCATAAATTTCGTGGTATTGGAATGGTCTCTCGTCTATTTTTTTTAGTTTTCCAAAAATATAGAGAACATCACCTTCCCTGATCAATTCCGTATATTCTCCATAATCGAGTTTTTTAAGGTGTTCTTTGAAAAATTCAGGATAACCGTCTTTAGGAAATTCACCGATCACACCGCCTTTAACTGCTGAAGAATCATCGTCTGAATAGATCTTCGCCAATTCATAAAAATCTTCACCGTTGTTCAATCTATTCAGAACATTTTCCATCAATTGTGTAATTGCAATTACATCTTCTTCTGTTGGTTCGATTTTTACCAGGATGTGACTGGCATTTACTTCTTCTTCTTTTTTTTCATTAACTTTTATTAAATGAAAACCGAAATCTGTTTCCACAACTTCGCTGATCTCTCCCGGGATCAAAGCAAAAGCGACATCTTCGAAAGGTTTGACCATTTCTCCTTTACCGAAAAATCCTAAATTTCCACCATTAGCAGCACTCGGGCATTCACTGTATTCTTTTGCTAACTCCTCAAAATCTTCACCTTCATTCAATTTATCTTTTATCTTATTTATTTTGAGTAAAGCCTTTTTCCTGGTTTCATCGCTTGGTTTGATGTTTTTCATGATCATTCCGAGTTGGTCCATTTCCGGCCGATTCGGCATTTCATCTTTATTCTCATGATAATATTCTTCAACTTCCGCTTCTGTGATGTGGATTTTATTTTTTATCTCATTCGTAATTATCTGTTCTTTTAATCCCTGCTCATTGATCATTTCGATGTAAAATTCTTTCAATTCAAATACAGTCAAACCCATCTCTTTTTTCAGTTCTCTTTTAAATTCCACTTCAGAAGCAAACCTGGCAGCTGCATTTTTGATTTCCTGCTCTGCTAATGTTTTAGCCCTTTCTTCATCTACCTCATAGTTTTCTTCCTTTGCTTTCTGCAGGATCATCTGGGTTTCGATCATATCATTCAAAATATCAAAATCCGTTATTTCCGAAGATAATAATCCGGCTGCAGATAACTGCTGTTTTCTTTTTTCCAGATCGCTTTTGAGAATGATCTCCCTGCCGACTTTGGCAACTATTTCATCCAGAACTTCTGCAGATAATAAGAAAATCATTATCGTAAAAATCAATATAAAACAATTTTTCATTTTTGCTCCTGAATTTTTTGTGAAATTACTTTTCATAAACAATGATACACTACCCATTTCCCTTCCGAAGCTTTCTTTCACTAGTTCTTACATTAAGATTCGGAAGGATGTATATGTCCCGGAACTTTCCGATCCGGCAACTGCCGGATAGAATTCCTTCGTGAGAAGCTTCGGAAAGGCAGCATCATTTTTTCATAATCTTTCATAAACTATGATACACTACCTTCTTCCGAAGATTTCTTTCACTTGTTCATACATAAAGATTCGGAAGGATGTGAATGCCCCTAACTTTCCGAATCTTAGTGATAAGAATATCTTTATGAGAAGCTTCGGAAAGGCAGCACAAGTTTTTCATAATCTTTCATAAACTATGATACACTACCTTTTTATGAACATAAACAATCTTG
>DRTC01000547.1 GCA_011372345.1 Candidatus Cloacimonadota bacterium | reverse complement strand
GCTAAAAAAGATCCAGAAGCAAAAGACAAAAACTTCCAAAAGAATTTTCAGGCTTTTGCAAAAACCGAGAGAACTGCTGATCATCATTCTTCTGGGAAACACGATCGTTAATGTTGCTGCTTCTACGACCGCAGCTTTGATCTCGATCAAGCTCGGGGAAAGATTGTTTCATGAACCCGGAATATTTCCTATTTTAGTTGAAATCATTTTGATGACCTTTATTATCCTGTTATTCGGAGAGATCACACCCAAACTTCTTGCCTATTCATCACCGGTAAAACTTGCCGGATTTTCCAGTTTTATCCTCGAAATTATCAAATATGCTTTGTTTCCGGTTATAAAGATATTAGAGTTGATCAGTTCGTTTTTTTCCAAAAATATATCTTCTTCGGAAGCAAATCTCACTTCTGCAGATTTCAAGAACCTGATCAATTCCCGCTCAACCAAAGAATCTCTGGAAGAAACAGAAAAGAAGATAATTGCCAGTATTTTCAGGTTTTCCTCAACTGTTGCCAAGGAGATAATGACTCCAAGAGTCGATATTAAAGCGATTGAATCTGCGGAAGGACTTAAAAAACTGAAAGAAAGTATCATCACCTCAGGGCATTCAAGGATTCCGGTTTATAAGAAAAATATCGATAATATTATTGGTGTTATTTATGCAAAAGATATAATTCTCAATCCAGATAAAAACTCGATCCCAGCTTTATTAAGAGCTCCTCTTTTTATCACGGAAAATGTTAAGATCCAGAAATTATTGAATCAGTTCAAACGGAAAAAGATACAAATTGCTTTTATCGTAGATGAATATGGCGGGACTTCCGGTCTTCTCACTCTGGAAGATATTCTGGAAGAACTGGTTGGAGAAATATTAGATGAATACGATAAGGAAAAACCGGAGATTGCGGAGATTTCCAAAAATGAATTTTTAGTGAGTGGAATGTTCTCGATTCCAGAACTAAATGAAAGATTTTCCTTAAACATCAATGAAGAAAAATATGATAATTTAGCGGAATTTTTGTATGATAACTTCAATAAAGTACCTGAAAAAAATGAAAATTTTACTTTTGAAAATAAAGTTAAATTTACTATCTCCAATGTAAAAGCTCAGCGGATAATTTATGCAAAAATGAAGTTGTTGCAGAATTCTGATCAAATTAATGAATAATCCTGAAAAAGACTGTTTGTCTTGCTTCCCATAATTAAAATTATGGGCTAAACAAAAAAGGTTTTTAAAAGAAATCCACAACTTCAATTGTGGGAAGCAAACCAACTAATAAAATCCAACCATTTTAATGGTTTTTTATAATTCTCTTTTATTATGAAAGCCAAAAAAATCGAAGAAAACTTTTCATAAAATAGTATTCTTAAAAAATTCTGGGGAATGAGAAAAGGTTTTTTAATTTTAGACCGAGGAACAGTATATTAAATGAATAAAAAAAAATTTCTACTTCTAATAATCATAATTTTCATATCAAATTTACAGGCTGAAAAACTTCATTTAGCAATAAAATATATCGGTTTGAAAATCATCAATGCTGAAATCGAGGATCATAATAATGTTTTAATCCTGACAGCAAAATCTACTTCTCTTGCTAATCTGATGGCAAAAACGGATAATAAATATATCATCGAATATGAAAACGATTATCTTCCCAAAAAATATACAAAGATCATCAATCAGAGTGATTATTTTGAAAACAGGTATGTTATTTATGATCGTCAAAAGGAGATCGGGAAAAGAGTAAGTTTCCTCGATTCGACAAAAACCTGTGAGTATTCGATTCATCCGAGATGCCGTGATTTTTTTTCCGCATTGTTTTATTTAAGAAAGAATTTAGATAAAAATCCGGGAGAAATCTGGGTAGATGCGAATAAAATAACCTGGAAAGTGACATATCGAGTTATTAAAAAAGAAAAATTGAGTTCTCCATTTGGAAAAATACTTACGAAAAAAGTTAAGATAACTTTTCAAAAAGAATCGTCTGAAGAAAAGGAAAGAAGCGATATTCTCACAAATAATTTAGTGAACGAAAAAAGAAATTTGTTCTTCTGGTTTTCGGATGATCAGGAAAATATTCCTATAAAAGCAAAATACGCCATGTCACCCTTCCCAATCATCTGGAAATTAACAAAATATGAGAAATAGATTTTCCAATAGAAATATTTTTATAATTCTTTTTATTTTATGGTGTTGTGTAATTTTAACTTTGACTTCCATTCCCAAATTGCAATCACCAACCGGAAGAATTATCGGTTTTGATAAAATTGCTCATTTCGGGATTTATCTGGTTTTTTCATTCCTATTTATGAAAATGTTCACTAAAAAGGAATTACCAAAAACCATTAAAAAACTTTACTTGTTAGCTGTGCTTGTTCCTCTTCTCGATGAACTACATCAAATTCCCATTCCGGGCAGAGAATTTTCTGTTTATGATATTTTTGCTGATTTTCTGGGTTTCCTGGTGATCATCCTGATCTATAGATCCCGGAAAAAGAAAACATCGGATTGTTCAACTTGTTGATCATCCGATTGTTTGAAGGAGATCAACATTCCGAAGAACTGCGTACATTCGGAAGTTGAAGCACACTTTCCGAAGTTTCCCCCCAAAGAAATTCTCAATTGTAAAATTCGGAAAGTTTTAGATTGCTGTGTATTACTCGACAACCTTCCGAATCCTGATTATTAAGAAAAATTGAAAGAAGGCTTCGGAAGGGCAAATCTGATCAGGCTTTGGTCCTCTTTAAAGTAATTATTACTTCATATTTGTAAGTCGGTTTATCCCAGATTTTCTTATCGAGATATTCGCGGGGATTATCCATAATTTCTTTTTGGGAAACTTCCGTGATCTTCTTATCAACACCAACTACCCAAAATTTCTTTTCTTTGGATTCAGCAGTT
The DNA here is from genome assembly GCA_011372345.1 of Candidatus Cloacimonadota bacterium. Taxonomy (NCBI): domain Bacteria; kingdom Pseudomonadati; phylum Candidatus Cloacimonadota; species Candidatus Cloacimonadota bacterium. The sequence goes on along the minus strand of DRTC01000547.1, from coordinate 409 downwards.
TTTTTTGCCGGCATAAGCTCTCCTCTTATTTTATATTCCGGATGTTTTTCAACAAATTCAAGCAATGATCCCAGAGTTATCGAATCTCGATAGATCTGGCACCTGTCCTGACAACTGGCAGCACAGACTATCAAATCTGTAAATTGCTTGGTTCTTGGACAAATAACAAGATTTTTATTTATTTTTTTTCTTCTCACGATATTTTTAAGAATACAAGCCTTTTGCTCTCAAATTATGCCACAGAGACACAGAGAACACAGAATTTTATTTTATCAATCCAAATTCAGAAATAATGTTTTTCAATTTTTCCCGTTTATTTTCATTTAAATTTATATGCGGTAATCTCACTTCCCTTCCGCAAATCTCCATCAGATTTAATGCTTCTTTTATGATTACAGGAATTGCTCCG
>DRTC01000546.1 GCA_011372345.1 Candidatus Cloacimonadota bacterium | reverse complement strand
CCGGGATTGGAGCAGTTCTGACGGTGAATGGTTATTCCTCTTCCTCTCGTCGTGTAGGCGATGATCTTATCTCCCGGAACAGGATGGCAGCATTTGGCATAATGGATCATTAAATTATCGATCCCGCCGATCTTCACACCTCTGGCAACTTTCCTTTCCAATGATCCGTCCGGCAGTTCTTCAAATACCGGTTCTTCTGGGATTGGATTTTCTTCAACCTGTTTTTCTTCGATTATTTCTTTGATTGACGCAAAGAGAATATCGCCTTTTCCGATTTGAGCAAAAAAAGTTTTGAAGTCATTGATCTTAAACCTTCTGGCAATTTCGAGAATATCTTCTTCATTTTTGAATTTATAATGGATCTTGCGGCAGTTCTTCAAAAAAATATCTTCCCCGAGTTGGATCGCATCATCGAGTTCTTTATGCCGGAAATATGTCCTGATCTTCTGCTTTGCTTTGGAAGATTTCATAAAGGAAAGCCAATCTTTGCTGGGATGTCCCTGCGGAGATGTCAGCACTTCGACCACATCTCCGGTATGCAGTAAAGTCCTGATGGGAACGAATTTTCCATTCACTTTTGCTCCGATACAATGGAATCCCACATCAGTATGCACCGCAAAAGCCAGATCAATGGGAGTTGCATGTTTCGGCAGTTTGATAAAATCACCATCCGGTGTCTGGACAACAATAATGTCAGGATAAAGATTCAACTGCATAAAATCCATAAATTCATCAGAACTTTTTTCCTGCTGCAATAGTTTCCGAATCCAGACGATCTGGTGATGATATGATTTTTCCGGAATGGTTTTTTCCAATTTTTTCTGATAAACTTTATCGGAAGAATCTTTCAATTCTTTATAATGCCAGTGAGCAGCAATTCCTTCTTCTGCAATGATATTCATCTCTTTCGTTCTAATTTGAACTTCCACTTTTCTCGCATTAGGTCCGATCACAACCGTATGTAATGACTGATAATTATTCGGTTTTGGACGGGAAATGTAATCACGAAATCGCTGTTTGATCGGTTCAAATAAAGTCTGTATAGTACCCAGAACTTCATAGCATTCCTCGACTTTTTCAACTATTATCCTGATGGCAGCAAAATCATAAATATCTTCATAATCCAGATTTTTCCTGACCTTCTTCCGGTAGATGCTGTAAAAATGTTTACTTCTGCCAAAAACTTCTGCTTTAATCCCATCTTCATCTAAATACTTTTTCAAAGGTTCGACCACTTCCCTTATATAAGCATCTCTCTCTTCTTTTTTCTGGCTGATCACTTCGTTGATATTTTTGTATTCATCAGGATACAGATATTTAAAACTCAAATCTTCCAATTCCCATTTGATCTTTGCCAGACCGAACCTGCTGGCAAGCGGAGCATAAATATCGAGAGTTTCCTGCGAGATCCTTTTGATCTTTTCCTGATCGAGATATTTGATCGTCCGCATATTATGGAGTCTATCTGCGAGTTTGATGAGAATTATGCGAATATCTTCTGTGATGGAGATGAGGAGTTTACGAAAATTTTCCGCCTGCTGTTCTTTTCTTGATTTATGGGTTTTGTAATGATATTTTTTTAGCTTGGAAACTCCTTCCACCAGATCTGCGATTTCCGAACCGAATGCTTTGGAAATGTCTTCATAAGTGTATTTTGTATCTTCGATAATATCATGCAAAAGTCCGGCAATAATTGTTGGAGCATCCATATTCATGGACGCCAGAATGCAGGCGACATTTGCAGGATGCTCCCAATAAGGTTTTCCCGACTCTCTCATTTGTTCTTGATGAGCATTTTTAGCGAAAAGAAAAGCATTTTGCAATGAAACCTTTTTCATCAAAGACAGATCAATATCATCTCTGATAGATTTTATCTCATTTATAAATTTTTCCAGATCAATATCCTCTTTTATCATCTCACCTGATTCCCTGAAATTATTTTTCTTTTTTAGATATTTTTACTTCCAAAAAAGGTCAACTAAAATGTATGAGAAAAAAAAATCTTTACACTTGAGAATAATTAACAACAAAGACTCAAAGGCACGAAGAGTAAAAAAGAAATACCTGATAAATAATTGAGCAAGACCTGATCTACGCTTCATCACAACAGGTTGTAAAAGAACAGGGAAAAATCGTTTATGCATGTTGTAACAACTTCCAAGAAAGGAAAGGAATATGACCGGAATCATTCTTGCCGGAGGCAATAATAAAAGGATAAAACTCGATAAAGCTTTCCTTGAGTTTCCTTGCGGGAATAAAAATGAAAAACCTTTAATAGAAATTATTTTGAATAAATTCAGAAAAGTTTTTGATGAAATAATCATTGTAACGAATTCACCTGAAAAATACAAGCATTTTGGAGTCAAGTTAGTTAAAGATATTTTTCAGAACAAAGGTTCTCTTGGAGGTATTTATTCAGGATTGGAGAATTCCTCAAGTGATTATAATTTTATCACAGCCTGTGATATGCCGTTTCTTAATATTGATCTAATGAAATATGTGAATAGTTTTCCTCGAAATTATGAGATATTAATTCCTAAAACAAAATCCGGTTATGAAACCATGCATGCTATTTAT